>FR884073.1:73414-74885 GCA_000435975.1 Oscillibacter sp. CAG:241
GGGCGCTGGGCGGGATAGCCCTCGGAATATTTGTTGGTCAGGCAGGAGCCCACGGCCTTCATGACATTTTCGCTCACGAAGTTTTCGCTGGCGATCAGCTCCACGGTGCTGTTCTGCCGGGCCTGCTCGGCGGCAATGATCTCAAAAACCTTGGATTCCATGGGGGTTCCTCTTTCTTTTTGTGGGGGCTGCGGGCTGTAAGGCCCGCTGCCCGGGTGTGATGTGCATATAGAATCAGCTTATGATACCACAAAACCCTGGATTTTTCAAGAAAAATCACCGGAATACATTTGCGGGAAGGGGACTGCGGGCAAAAAAATCCAGGAGGGAGCTTCACAAGGAAGCGCCCTCCCGGGGCAGTTTGCTTCAGTTCCGCGAGCATTTCTCCGCGTCGATGGCCAGCACCACCATCAGGGCGCACAGCGCGTCGCCGGGGTCCGCCACGTCGATGGTGTAGGTATCCGTCCAGTGGAACAGCTCCTTGCTGATGGAGGCCACCTGGCGGGGGCCGTCCTGAATGGTGTAGTCCCACTCCATAAAACTGCCGTCCACGGTCCAGCCGCAGAAGTCCAGGGAAAACGACGGCCGGAAAAGAGTAAACTCCTTGCGGATCTCTCCTACGCAGCGGTCGCCAACGTACAGCTCAAACCTGGGCAGGAACGTCAGCACCCGCTGCTGCACCGTGGCGATGTGCTCCCCCTGGGGGCTCAGAATATGCAGGCAATGACCCCAGGAGAGCTTTCCCTCCACGGTATAGGCCACGCTGCCGTCCTCGTGGTAGATGTCGTAGCTGTCGAACCACGAGAAAAACCGCTGCTTGAAATACAGCTTCATAGGCGCACCTCCCTTTCCGTTCAGTATACCGTATCCCGGGGCCCCTGACAAGGGAAAATCACTCTTTACAAAATAGAAAATATGTTCTATAATAAAAGCAGTATATGGGAAGGGAGGGCTGCGTCATGCGCGTACGGCCCATCAGCTGCTGCTTTTCCGGCCACCGTCCGGCCAAGCTCCCCTGGGGGGAGGACGAGGACGATCCCCGCTGCCGGGCGCTGAAGGCCCGGCTGCGGGACGCGCTGGACGCCGCCTATGAGGCGGGCTATCGCCACTTTATCTGCGGCATGGCCCAGGGCTGCGACCTGTATTTCTGTGAGCTGGCCCTGGCCCTGCGGCAGCGGCACGGGGATGTCAGCGTGGAGGCGGCTATTCCGTGCCCCACCCAGGCTGACGGCTGGCCCCGGCCCCAGCAGGAGCGCTATCGCCGCCTGGTGGCGGCCTGCGACTATGAGACACTGGTGCAGTCATCCTACAGTCCCGGCTGCATGCAGCGGCGCAACCGCTACATGGTGGACCACGCGTCCATGCTGCTGGCCGTTCACGACGGGCAGCCCGGCGGCACTCGGCGCACGATGGAATACGCCATGCGCCGGGGGCTGCAAATTGTGGATATTCCCCCGGTGATGGAGACATA
>FR884074.1 GCA_000435975.1 Oscillibacter sp. CAG:241
GGCATCGTCATACGCCTCCGGCGGCAGCGGCTCCCCGGAGGGGACTCGGCACTGGGATACGACCCGGTCCTTCTCATCCAGCAGGGCCAGAACGATGTTGGTGTTTCCGATGTCGGCGGTCAGCAGCATAAAATTTCCTCACTTATACAGCGTTTTAGCTTGGCCGGAAAGTTTGCGCTTTCCGGCCAGGCTGTGGTTATTTCAGGGCTTTTTCTTGGGAATGGTAACGGTAATGGTGGTGCCCTTGCCGGGCTGACTCTCCAGGTCCAGGGTGCCGTGGTGATAGGCCACGGCATGCTTCACGATAGACAGGCCCAGGCCTGTACCGCCGGAGGCCTTGGAGTGGCTCTTATCCACCCGGTAAAACCGCTCAAACACCCGGCTCTGGTGCTCCGGCGCAATGCCGATGCCGGTATCCGCCACGGAAATGGCGGCGCTGTCTCCCCGGTCGGTGACGGTGACCCGGACGCTGCCGCCGGGGACGTTATACTGAATGGCATTGTCGCAGAGGTTATACACCGTCTCATACAGCAGACGGCGCACGCCCTCCACCGGGATATCCGGGCCCTCCACGGTGATGGCCGTCCCGCTTTTTTCCGATTTGTCCCGCAGATCGGCGGCGATATCCCGGCACAGCGCCGAGACGTCCACACGCTCCCAGGGCAGGGGGTCTCCCTCGTCCAGCTGGGACAGGCGGATGATGTCGCCGATCAGGGCCACCAGCCGCTGTGCCTCCCGGCGGATGTGCCCCACGAACCGGGGCAGGTCCTCCTGCCTGACCAGGCCGTTCTCAATGAGCTCTGCGCTGCCGATGATGCCCTGAAGGGGCGTTTTCAGCTCATGGGATACGTTGGCGGTAAACTCCCGGCGGCTCTGCTCCGCCGTCTCCTGCTGGGTGATGTCAAAGGCCAGCAGTACCGCCCCCAGAGTGTCGGGGCCGGACTGGATGCGGGAGATGTCAAACTGATAAATGCGGCCCAGCCGCTGGACACGGACCTCGCTGTGACCGGCGTCCATGGCGGACGCCAGCGCGTCGCTGACGTCGCGGCCGCGGTCCACCGTCAGGAAATCCTGGCCCAGGCAGCTCTCGCCGGTGCCGAACACCCGGCAGGCGGCGGCGTTGATGCTGAGCACCGCGCCGCTTTCGTTCAGCAGCACCAGCCCCTCCTGCATGTGGGAGGTGATCTGGCGGAACTCGTCGGACCGGCGGCGCAAGTCCGTCAGCTGCCGGTCGATCTGCTGGCGCTGCACATTGATGCGGCACAGCAAAGGCGACAGCTCCTCATAGGTGTCGTTTTCCAGAGGGTGCTCCAGATCCAGGGCATTCAGAGGGGCGGTGATCCGGCGGGACAGACGGCCCGCCAGAAGGCCCGACAGCACCAGGGCTGCTGCGGCGGCCAGCAGAATGGCCGGCAGCATTCCCAGCATCAGCATGCCCACGGTAGCCCGGCTGACGGAAATGCGCAGCACCGAGCCGTCCGGCATACGCTGAGCATAGTAGCTGGTCTTTTCCAGCAGGGTGCTGGAATAGCGGGTGGAGCTGCCGGAGCCGGTGCGCAGGGCCTCCCGGACCTCCAGGCGGTCGCCGTGGTTCTCCAGGCTTTCGGCGTCGCGCTTGGTGTCGCACAGCACCGAGCCGTCGGCGGCGATCCAGGTCAGGCGGTAGCGGTCCGCCGTCAGCCCTTTCAGGTAATCCGTGCCCTCCGTCTCCACGGCGGCGGCTGCCAATTGCAGCTGATCCTGGAGCTGGGACTCCTGCACGGAGGCAAAATAGCTGTACAGGCAGGTCATGACGATGACCACCCCCGCCAGCAGCACGGCCACGGCGGACAGCATAAACGAACGGAAAATTTTCTTGGTCATCCTTGTTCCTCCAGCCGGTAGCCCACATTGCGGACGGTCTGGATCAGACTGCCGTAGGGGCCCAGCTTCTGGCGCAGCGTGCGGATGTGCATGTCCACGGTGCGGGTCTCGCCGTAATAGTCGGTGCCCCACACCTGGGCCATCAGCTGGTCCCGGGTGAAGGCCATGCCGGGATGGGACAAAAACAGCCGCAGCAGCTCGTATTCCTTATAGGTCAGGAGCACCCGCTGCCCGTCGCAGGAGACGGTGTGGGCGTCCTGGTCCAGGGTCAGGCCGGACAGGTGCAGCACGTGGCTGGGCCGGGCGCACCGGCGCAGCACGGCCTTGACGCAGGACACCAGCTCCATGACCCCGAAGGGCTTGGTGAGATAGTAGTCCGCGCCCAGGTCCAGGGCCTGGATCTTGTCATATTCCGCGCCCTTGGCGGTGGCCATGACAACGGGGATGGAACGGGTGGCAGGGGCGGCCCGCATACGGCGCAGCAGCTCCACACCGTCCACACCGGGCAGCATCACATCCAGCACCACCAGCTCCGGCAGCTCCCGGGCCGACTCCAGCGCGGACCAGAAGGCCCCGCCGTCGGCGAAGCCCTGGGCCTGGAACCCGGTGGACTGAAGGGTGTATACCTCAATATCAAGGATACTGGCATCGTCCTCTACGCACCAGATCATGGGTTATCCCTCCTTGTGCCGGCCGGTGATGGAAAAAATCACCCACTCGGCAATGTTGGTGGCGTGGTCGCCGATGCGCTCGAAATACTTGGCGATCATCAGCAGGTCCAGGGCATACTCCCCGTCCGCGGGGTCGGCGGCGATGCGGGAGATCAGGGCCTGCTTCACCTGGCGGAAATAGGCGTCCACGGTGTCGTCGGCGGCCAGAACGGCCTCTGCCTTTATTGTATCATGTTTTACGTATGCGTCAACACTTTCTGTCACCATAGAGATGGTGGCCCGGGCCATCTGGCAGAGAATGTCGTCATGCTCGGCGGTGCGGCCCTTCAGGAAGGTGACGATCTCGGCGATGTTCTGGGCCTGGTCGCCGATGCGCTCCATGTCGGTGATCATTTTCAGGGCGGCGGAGATCTGGCGCAGATCCCGGGCCACCGGCTGCTGCTGCAAAAGCAGCTTCAGGCACAGGGACTCGATGGTGCGCTCCTTCTGGTCGATCTCCGTGTCCAGGGGGCCCACCTGGGCGGCCAGGGCGGGGTCTCCCTCCGTCAGGGCCTTGGCGGCCAGGGCGATGACCTCCTCGCACAGGGCGCCCATTTCAATCAGCTCCCGGTTCAGCAGCGCCAGCTGCTGGTCAAACTGTCTTCTCATTATCCGAACCTCCCGGTGATGTAGTCCTCGGTGCGCTTGTCGGCGGGGGCGGAGAACAGATGCTCCGTTTTGCCGAACTCCACCAGCTCGCCCAGCAGGAAAAAGGCCGTGTTGTCGGAGATGCGGGCCGCCTGCTGCATATTGTGGGTGACCATGACCACGGTGTAGTGCTCCTTCAGCTCCAGGGCCAGGTCCTCGATCTTGGAGGTGGAGATGGGGTCCAGGGCGCTGGTGGCCTCGTCCATCAGCAGCACCTCCGGCTCCACGGCCAGGGCCCGGGCGATGCACAGGCGCTGCTGCTGGCCGCCGGAGAGGCCCATGGCGCTTTTTTTCAGCCGGTCCTTCACCTCGTCCCAGATGGCGGCAGAGCGCAGGGAGCGCTCCACGATGTCGTCCAGCTTGGCGTGGCTGCGGATGCCGTGGGTCCGGGGCCCGTAGGCCACGTTGTCATAGATGCTCATGGGGAAGGGGTTGGCCTTCTGAAACACCATGCCGATGCGCTTGCGCAGCAGGGTGGGGTCCACCCCGGCGTCATAGATGTTCTTTCCGTGGAAGTCCACCTGTCCCTGGATCTTCACGGAGGGGATCAGGTCGTTCATGCGGTTCAGAGTCCGCAGGAACGTGGATTTGCCGCAGCCGGAGGGACCGATAAAGGCGGTGATCTGCCGCTCCGGGATGGCGACGGATACGTCGTGGAGGGCGTGATTGGGCCCGTACCACAGATTCAGGCTCTTGGCCTCAAGAATGGGTTCCATAGCAATGCCTCATTTCTTTCGCAGCTTCCGCCCCACCAGGGAGGCGGACAGGTTGATCAGCAGGGTCAGCACCATCAGAATGGCGGCGATGGAGAAGGCCAGGGCCGTCTCGCCGCCCTCGGTGGCATAAACGTACAGGGCCACGGTCAGGGTGGCGGAGGAGGTGTGCAGAGCCTTGACAAAGCCCACCAGCTCCAGGCCGAAGCCCGCCGTATACAGCAGGGCGGCGCTTTCGCCCACAATGCGGCCCACAGCCAGGATGCAGCCGGTGACGATGCCGTCCACGGCTCCGGGCAGCACCACCGTGCGGATCATGTGCCATTTCCCGGCTCCCAGGCCCAGGGCCCCCTCCCGATAGGACTGGGGCACGGTTTTCAGGCTCTCCTGGGTGGTGCGGACGATGGTGGGCAGGATCATCACCACCAGGGTCAGGCCGCCGGCCAGGATGCCTGCCTGAAGGTTCATCCGCTGGACGAACAGCAGCATGCCCACCAGGCCGAAGATGATGGAGGGGATGCCCGTCAGGGTCTCGGTGGCGAACTCGATAACGGACACCAGGCGGCGGTTGGACGCGTATTCCGTCAGGTAAATGGCGGCCCCCACTCCCAGGGGCAGGACGATGACCATGGCCACCACGATGATATACAGGGTATCCAGAATGTTGGGCAGGATGCCCACGGTGTTCTTGATATAGCTGGTCTGGCTGGTCAGCAGGGACCAGGTGATGCCCGGCACTCCGCGATAAAAGATATAGCCGATGAGAAACAGCAGCAGGGCGCAGGTCAGCCCCGCGCACAGCCATACCAGGAACCGCAGCCCTCTGTCATACAGACGGCGGCGGGGCGACAGCTTTTCCTCCATGGGTCAGTCCTCCTTCCTTTTTTTGATGAACACGTTGAGAAATACGTTGATGAGCATAATGAACAGAAACAGCACCAGGCCGATGGAAAACAGGGCCTGCTGATACAGGCTGCCCACCGGGGCGTAGGACATGCCGGAGATGATGCCGGTGGTGAGAAACCGGACAGACTGGAACAGTCCCGGCATATTGGCCACGTTTCCGGCCACCATGATGATGGCCATGGCCTCGCCGATGGCCCGGCCCACGCCCAGCACCACGGCGGTGGCCACGCCGCTGCGGGCGGCGTGAAGGCTGACGCGGAAATACGTCTCGGCGGCGGTGGCTCCCAGGGCCAGGCTGGCCTCCTCATACTCCCGGGGCACCGCCCGCAGGGCCGTCTCCGACACGTTGATGATGGAGGGCAGCACCATAATGGACAGCACCAGGATGGCCGCCAGCAGACAGGCGCCTGACCCCAGGGAGAAGGTGGTGCGGATCAGCGGCACCAGCACGATCATGCCCACCAGGCCGTATACCACCGACGGGATACCCGCCAGCAGCTGCACGGCGGTGCGGATCACGGCGGCCACCGGGGCCGGGGCCAGCTTGGAGAGGAAGATGGCCGTCATCAGGCCGATGGGCACGCCGATGACCATGGCCCCGGCGGTGCCGTAAACGGAGGTGAGGATAAAGGGCAGAATGCCGTATTCCGCGCCGGTGGTGGTGTTGGTGGGGTCCCAGACCTGGCCGAACAGAAACCTGAACAGGCCGATCTGGCGGATGGCGGGCAGGCCCGAGAGGATCAGGTACACGCTGATGACCAGCACAAAGCCCACGGCCACGATGCCGCACAGCAGGAACACCAGGTGGATCACATTTTCCAGGGCCTTACGGGCCCCTGTATTCTTTGAACGCATAGTCGGTTCCTTTCTTGTCCGGAACGGGAAATGCCCCTGGCCCGGGATTCGGGTCAGGGGAGGTTTCCCGGGGTGGTTACTTGGCCACGGGCACCGCACCGGCGTTTTTGATGAGGTCGGAAGCGGCGGCAGAGGTGGCGAAGTCAAAGAAAGCCTGGGCAGCGGCGGAGAGAGTAACGCCTTCCTTGGTCACCAGCACGAAGGGGCGCTGGATCTGGTAGCTGCCATCCAGGACGGTGGCTTCGGTGCAGGCCACACCGTTCACGGTCAGAGCCTTGACGGCGGCCTTGCCTTCCACGGCGGACAGGGAGGCATAGCCAATGGCGTTGGGGTTGCCGGCAACAGCCTCAATGACGCCGCCGGTGGAGGTCAGCTCCTGGTCCAGCTTGCAGGAGTCCTTGGTGTCGGTGATGGACTCAAAGCCGTCCCGGGTGCCGCTGCCGGACTCACGGCCGATGCAGGAGATGGCGCCGGGGTCGCCGCCCACTTCGCTCCAGTCGGTGATCTTGCCGGTGAAGATGTCGGCGATCTGCTGAGCGGTCAGGTCCGCGACCTTGCTGTCGGCGTTGACGATGATGGCGATGCCGTCCAGGGCCACGGTGGTCTCCTTCAGGCCGGCGGACTTCTCCTGGTCCTTCAGGGCCCGGGAGGCCAGGCCGATGTCGGTGGAGCCGTTTTTCACGGCCTCGATGCCTGCGCCGGAGCCGGTGGGGTCATAGGTGACGGTGACGCCGGGATTGTCGGTGGTGAACTGCTCCTTCAGCGCGCCGATGACCTTGTCCATAGAGGTGGAACCGTTGGTGGACACGGTGCCGGAGAGAGCGGTGTTGTTGTCGTTGTTCTCAGGGGTGTCATTGCCCTTCTGACCGCAGCCGGCCAGGATGCCCAGCACCATAACGGCGCACAGGGCGATGGAAAGAAACTTTTCCATTTTTTTCAGAATCTCCTTTCGATTCGCGTTTTGGGATTTTCTTGGTACAGCTCATAGCATACGGGGCGGATGTAAAGGGGAAAAGACGCGTTTTGTAAAGTCTGCGTAAAATGCGGCGGATCGGTGCCGGAGAGGACGGCATAGCGGTGATTTTTTCTTCTCGTGAAAATATTTCCCCCGCGAACCAATTCGGACCGGAAAGCTGCTGGTCATTTTACACAAACGCCTTGCCGCGCCGTATGAATGTCCATAGGTCCGACGGAATGCGGCTTTCTTTTGTGACATAATTCACAAAAAGCCGCATAAAATGGGACTGTAAAATTGCCTGCTGCGAAACAAAACGACCCGGAGAGGAGGGGGGAGGCGTAAGAAATCGATTAAAGAAAGCGTAATGCGTGACAATACGGCGTTAAGGAGAGACTGTATCACTTTACAGGGGAAAACACACATGGTAAAGTGACCATAGTCCCCTTTACCGGACATAAGGGGGACATCCATATGAGTAAGGAGAGAAAACAATGGAAGAAAGAAAAGGCTTTGGATCCAATTTCGGATTCCTCATGGCGGCCATCGGCTCAGCCGTCGGCCTGGGCAACATCTGGGGCTTTCCCAACAAGATGGGCGCCAACGGCGGCTTCACGTTCCTGATCATCTATCTGATCCTGGCTGCCTGCTGCGGCTTCATCGTCATGATGGGCGAGCTGGCCCTGGGCCGCAAGACCGGCCGGGGCGCCATCGGCGCATACAAAATTCTGTCCAGGAAGTTCAAGTGGCTGGGCTGGCTGGGCGTGCTGTCTGCCTTCCTGATCCTGGGCTTCTACTGCGCCCTGGGCGGCTACTGCCTGAAGTATGTGACTCTGAACGTGGGTAATCTGTTCCATGCCGGCTTCGGCACCGGCACCCTGGACGGCGCAGGCGTGTTTGACGCGCTGATGGCCAACCAGGGCGAGTGCGTGATCTACGGTCTGATCTTCGTGGCCATCACCATGGTCATCGTGATGGGCGGCGTCGGCGGCGGTATCGAAAAGGTCTGCTCCGTGGGTATGCCCGCTCTGTTCGTGATGCTGGTGATCTGCATCATCCGCTCCTGCACCCTGGAGGGCGCGTCAGAGGGTCTGAAGTATATGTTTGTCCCCGGCTGGGCTCTGGCCAACGGCGTCATCAAGGAAGCGCCTAACTTCTTCTCTGTAGTATCCACAGCAGGCGGCCAGATGTTCTTCTCCCTGTCCCTGGGCATGGCGGCTATGATTACCTACGGCTCCTATCTGGATAAGAAGGAGAATCTTCAGAAAAACGCCATCATCATCGTGGTCATGGACACGCTGGTGGCTCTGATGGCCGGCCTGTGCGTCATTCCCGGCCGCTTCGCCCTGGATCCCACCGGCAATCTGGGCGGCCCCTCCCTGCTGTTCGTCACCATGCAGAACGTGTTCGACCGCATGGGCTCCGTGGGCCCCATCTTCGGCATTCTGTTTTATCTGCTGGTGGTATTTGCCGCCGTCTCCTCCTCCATCTCCCTGCTGGAGGCCGTGGTGGCCCACTATGTGGACCGTGCCCGGGACCAGGGCAAGGGTGACAAGCGGAAGCCTTACTCCGTGCTGGCCGGTATTGCCGCCGGTATCCTGTGCGTCATCGTGTGCCTGGACTCCCTGGGCAACGCCGGCATCTCTCCCGCTGATATCCTGGGCATGCGCGGCACCATGGAAAAGCTCCCCACCTGGAGTGCCGACTGGCTGGACTTCTTCGACTGCATCGCCGAGGGCATCCTGATGCCTCTGGGCGCGCTGCTGATGAGCATCATGTACGGCTGGGAGATCGGCCCGGAGGTGGTCCATGCCGAGGCTACCCGGGAGGGGCAGTCCTTCGGGGCCTACGGCTGGTTCAAAATCTGTATCAAATACATCACGCCTCTTTGCATGCTGCTGGTGCTGTACGGCCAGATCAAGGAGTTCTTCTTCGTATAAACGGTACTTGTTCCTGATATAAACGGTATATCCCGAGCCGGGGCAGACGCTCCGGCCCGGGATTTTTTTGCTCCTCAAGGACTTCCGGCAAATTACGCCAAATCTTTGTGAAAAAGGTAAAAAGACGAGTTCACAATTTGTTAAAATAATGGAAAGTATCGCTAAGAACTTGACAAAATGCGCTATTGGCGAGTAATATAAGAGAACCAAAACTTGAGGAGGTAAATCACTCTAATGGAA
>FR884075.1 GCA_000435975.1 Oscillibacter sp. CAG:241
GTTTGCGGCCCGCAGGCCGCAAACTCTGCGGGGCTTTTGACAGACCAAAAACCACGCTGCGGCCGCAGCGTGGTTTTGCTGTTAATATCCCCGCTTCCGGTCCACCCGATGCTCCAGGGGACGACCGGCGGCATAGTTGTCCAGATCCCGGCAGAACATGTCCAGATTCCGGTCGCAGGTGTATCCCAGGGACATATTCCCGGAGATATGCGGTGTCAGCAGCAGGTTCCGGGTGCTCCACAGGGGGTGATCCTTGGGCAGCGGCTCCGGCACCATCACGTCCAGGGCGGCTCCGGCAATGCGCCCTGCGTTCAGGGCCTCCATCAGCGCGTCCTGGTCAATGGCGCTGCCCCGGCCCACGTTTACCACGATGGCCTCCCGGGGCAGCAGTGCAATGCGCTCCCGGCTGAGGATGCCTGCGGTGTCCGCCACGGCGGGCAGGGCCATCACCAGGATCTCCGTCTCCGGCAGCACCTCGTCCAGCTGCTGCTGGGGCAGCATCCGGTCATAGGCCGGGTCCCCGTTCCGGCCGCTGCGGGACACGCCGCAGATGTGGGCGGCTCCCAGGGCCTTGGCCCGCCGGGCAAAATTCGTGCCGATGTCCCCGGCGCCCAGCACCGTGATGCGGCTGCCGTAAATGGACCGCATAGGCAGCTCCTGGACCCATTCCCGCCGCCGGACGATGTCCTGGAAATCCGGCATCCGCCGCAGCAGCATCAGCGTCACCATCAGGATGTGCTCACTGATGGTCAGCCCATAGGCCCCGGAGGAGTTGGACAGTATCACGTCGGGATTGGCGTACAGCCCGTCGTCGGACAGCAGGTCCACCCCCGCAAAGCCGCAGCAGTACCACTTCAGCCCCGTGGCCCGCTTCAGGTCCTGGGGATTGCACCATCCGTAGATGATCTCATACTGGTCCAGCCCCTCTGCCGGAGCCTTGCCCCGCCCGTAAAAGTCCACCGCAAAGCCGTGCTTTTCCGCCGCTGCCAGCACCCTTTTCCGGTGCTCCGGCGTGAGAAAGTCCTCCATCACCGCAATTTTTTTCATCCGCTGTATACCTCCCATATTTTTTCCGCGCAGCGCATGCCGTCGGCGGCGGCGGACAGGATGCCTCCGGCATATCCCGCCCCCTCGCCGCAGGGATACAGGCCCCGGACGCTGCACTGGCCGCTCTCATCCCGCAGGATGCGCACCGGCGACGACGACCGGGTCTCCGCCGCCGTCAGAACGGCATCCCCCTGGGCATAGCCCTGTATTTTTCTGTCCAGCACCGGCAGGGCCAGCGCCAGGGTCTCCCACACAAATTCCGGCAGACACTGCCGCAGGTCCGTCCACCGGACCCCGGGCCGATAGCTGGGGATCACCCGACCCGGCCCCACAGAGGGCCGCCCCGCCAGGAAATCCTCCACCCGCTGGCACGGGGCCGCGTAGCCGCCGCCGCCCAGGCGGAAGGCTGCCTCCTCCAGCTGCCGCTGAAAGGCCACCCCCGCCAGGGGATGCCCGCTGCCAAAGTCCTCCGGCGTCACGTTTACCAGCAGGCCGCCGTTGATGTTCTCCCGGTCCCGGGCATATGCGCTCATGCCGTTGGTGACCACCCGCCCCTGCTCCGACGCAGCGGCCACCACCTGTCCCCCGGGGCAAACGCAGAACGAGAAGGCGCTGCGCCCGTTTTCCAGGTGGCATGACAGCTTATAGCTGGCGGCGGGCAGACACGGGTGCCCGGCGAACTGCCGGTACTGGGCTGCGTCCATGTCCGATTGCCGGTGCTCGATCCGCACTCCCACGGCAAAGGGCTTCTGCTCCATTTGCACCCCTGCGGCGTGCAGCATTTCAAAGGTATCCCTTGCGCTGTGGCCCAGGGCCAGCACCGCATGCCGGGCCGGCAGCACATACGGCCCCTCCGGCCCTGTAACCTCCAGCCCCTCCAGGGCCCCGTCCCGGACCCGCAGTCCCGTGACCCGGTGCCCGAACCGCACCTGCGCCCCCAGGGACAGCAGCTGCCGCCGCAGGTTCACCAGGGTCACATGGAGCATATCCGTCCCCACATGGGGCTTGGCGTCGGTGAGGATGCTCTCCGGCGCGCCGCAGGCCACCAGCTGCTCCAGGATCCACCGGTGCCGCCGGTCCCGGGTGCCGGTATTCAGCTTTCCGTCGGAAAAAGCGCCTGCGCCCCCCTCGCCGAACTGAACGTTGGATTCCGTATTCAGCGGACCGCCCCGCCAGAAGGCTTCCACGTCCCGCTGCCGGGTCACGGCGTCCCGGCCCCGCTCCAGGATGATGGGCCGCAGCCCGCACCGGGCCAGCACCAGGGCCGCGAACAGCCCTCCCGGCCCCGCGCCGATGACCACCGGCGGCGTCTCCGGCGCCCGGAGCACCTCCGGCAGCCGGTACGTTTCCGGCGCATACGGCGTTACCCGCTTATCCCGCACCCGCCGCAGCACGGCTTTCTCCTGCCGCAGCTCCACCGCGGCGGTGTACACCAGCCGCAGCTCCTCCCGGGCGTCAACGGACCGGCGCAGCACCTGCAGGGACAGAATGTCCCCCTCCGGCACCCGCAGCAGCCGCGCCGCCTTTCCCCGCAGCAGGGCCTCCTCCTGGCCCGGGGCCAGCTTCAGCCCCTCAATTTTCACCATAGGCCGCACCCTCCTGACTTCACAAAAAGTTCAAAATTTTCGCCGTTTTTTAAAGCTCCAGTTAAGGTTTCCGCGTATACTATAAACCATCGAAAGGAAAACCACAGCGGCGGCGGAGCACGATACCTCATGATACCACATTCCACCCCGCCCGACAATAGGAGGTTCACAGTTATGTATAACGGCGTCAACGACGAGAACAACGAGAGCGGCTTCAACAGCGATGAAAACCTGTATCATTACAGTTATTCCAAGGACCAGGCTCCCCAGCCCGGCCAGCCGGACCCCAGCCAGACCAGCTGGCAGCCCGCTCCCCGGCCGGAGCCCCAGGCGGCGCAGGAGGATCAGACCTCCTGCACCACCGGCGATTATCAGGATGAACCCCGGATTCCCAGGACCAACGGGAAGAGCTTCTGGAAAAAGACCGGCACCAAGGTCACGGCTCTGGTCCTGTGCTGCGCCCTGATCGGCGGCCTGTGCGGCTTCGGCGGCGCGTCCCTGGCCCGCAAGACCGGCAAAACCGCCATCCAGGAAACCGGCCGCACCGCTTCCGCCGTCAGCGTCAAATCCGTGGACGGCCAGACCCTGATGACCCCCGCCGAGGTGTACGCCGCCACGGTGAACAGCGTGGTATCCATCAACTGCTCCGCCGTGTCCACCAACATCTTCGGCCAGAAGGTGGAGTCCGCCTCCTCCGGCAGCGGCTTCGTCATCACCCAGGACGGCTATATCGTCACCAACCAGCATGTGGTGTCCGGCGCCAGCAGCGTCAACGTCACCCTGTATAACGGTGATACCTATCCCGCCACTGTGGTGGGCGGCGACAGCGATTATGATGTGGCTGTGCTGAAGATCGAGGCCACCGGCCTCCAGGCCGTGACCCTGGGCAAGAGCGCCGACGTCAACGTGGGCGACACGGTGATGGCCATCGGCAACCCCCTGGGCGAGCTGACCTTCTCCATGAGCCAGGGCATCGTGTCCTGCTGCGACCGGGCCATCAATGTGGACGGCACCCCCTTCAACATGCTCCAGGTGGACGCCTCCATCAACCCCGGCAACTCCGGCGGCCCCCTGATGAACCTGTACGGTGAGGTAGTGGGCATTGTGTCCGCCAAGTATTCCAGCTATTCCGACACCACCGTGGAGGGCATCGGCTTTGCCATCCCCATCAGCGATGTCCAGACCATCATCACCGACATCATGGAAAACGGCCAGGTCACCGATAAGGCCTACATGGCCATCAAGGCCGGCAGCATGACCGAGCAGATGGCCGCCCAGTACAACATTGACGTGACCAAGGGCGTGTTCGTCTACGCCGTGGAAAAGGGCGGCGCCGGGGAAAAGGCGGGCCTGCAGCTGGGCGACGTCATCACCAAGCTCAACGACACGGACATCACCTCCATGAGCGACCTGTCCATGGCCAAGAAGAGCTATAAGGCCGGCGACACCGTCACCCTTACCGTGTGGCGCGGCGGCCAGGAGATCACCCTGAGCCTGACCTTCGACCAGCAGCCCCAGACCACCGGCACCGAGGACGATTCCTCCAACCAGAACCAGGGTCAGCAGGGTTCCTACGGCGACCTGTACGACTACTTCTTCGGCCGGGGCAACGGCGGCCGCGGTAACTAAGACAGCGTGACCGCTTCTCCGGAAGCATCACTGGATATATTTTGCATTCCAATTACTCTCTCTTTCTTCTTTCATCTTTCTTCCTTTAAGCGTGGGCGGCGGCTCCGGTATCCGGGGCCGCCGTCCCCGCGAGTCTTTTTGCAGGGGCGGACGAACCTGCCCGCCCCGTTTTTTTGCAGGGGCGGACGACTCTGTCCGCCCCATGGCCGTACCCCGTCCCCCCGCGCCTGCCTTGGGTACATACTCCCCTGTCATATCCCCGCATACACTTTCAATAGGCGGCCCGCCCTGCGGGAGCGCCGACTTATGGGGAAAGCGAGGAAATTGATCATGAAAACAACCTTCCGCAGGCGGGGGATCGTGCTGGCGGCGGCGCTGGTGCTGCTGTGGGCCGTCTCCGCTGCCGACACAGGCGGCGGACCTGCGTCCTTTGTGGGCACCGGCTGGGCGCTGCTGCCTCCGGCGGTGGCCATCGTGCTGGCCTTTGTCACCAAGGAGGTGTACTCCTCCCTGCTGGCCGGGTGCGTGATGGGGGCGCTGCTGGCAGAGGGCTTCGCCCCCTGGCGGAGCTTCGAGACGCTGTTTCTGACCCTTATGGAGGGCATTGACCGGAAGATCTTCTTTTTCGACGTGCTGCTGGGGGCCATTGTGGTGCTGTTTGCCCGGTCAGGCGGCTCCCGGGCCTTCGGGGAGTGGGCTTCCCGCCGGGTGCGCTCCCGCCGGGGAGCGGAAACGGCCACGGCGGGCCTTGGATGCCTGATCTTCCTGGACGACTATTTCAACTGCCTGACGGTGGGGGCCATCATGCAGCCCATCGCCGACCGCTTCCGCATCTCCCGGGAGAAGCTGGCCTTTCTCATTGACGCCACTGCCGCCCCGGTGTGCATCATCGCGCCCATCAGCTCCTGGGCCGCCGCCGTGTCGTCGTACATTCCGGCGGAATACGCCGGAACGGTCAACGGCTTCACCCTGTTTCTGCGGGCCATCCCGTATAATTTCTACGCCCTTCTGATGCTGTGGATGGTGTTCGTGGTGGCCCTGACGGGCCGGGATTTCGGCCCCATGTACCGCCGGGAGCGGCTGGCCGCCGTCCAGGAGCCGCCCCGGGATGACCGCTCTCCCGCCGGCCAGTTTAGCCCCCGGGGCCGGGCGGTGGATCTGCTGGTGCCCACGGTGTGCCTCATCGTCTCGGTGGTGTGGGGCATGGTGCTGCTGGGCCGCCGGACCTGCCGGGAGGGGGGGCTTCCCCTGACGGCGTCCAACGTCTTTGCCAACACCGATGCGCCCATGGCCCTGTGCTTCGGCTGCGCGGTAACGCTGCTGGTGATGGCGGTTTTATACATTCCCCGGGGTGTGGTGACGTTTTCCGGCTATGTAGAGGGCTTTCTGGATGGCTTCAAGCTTATGACCCCGGCGCTGCTGGTGCTGACCTTTGCCTGGGGGCTGAAATCCTTTGCCGCCCGGCTGGACGCGGCGGCCTTTGTCCAGGGGCTGTTTGCCGGGCGTGAGACCTTGACGGCCCTGTTCCCGCTGGTGCTGTTTCTGGTGGGCGGGCTGCTGGCCTTTGCCACCGGCACCAGCTGGGGCACCATGGGCATTCTCATTCCCGTGGCGGTGCCGGTGTTTGCCGGCAGTTCCCTGCTGCCGGCGGCGGTGGCGGCGGTGTGCGCCGGGGCCGTTATGGGCGACCACTGCTCCCCTATTTCCGACACCACCATCATGAGCTCCACCGGCGCCGGGTGCGATCACATGGCCCATGTTACCACCCAGCTGTGGTACGGCCTGGCGGTCGGCGCCGACTGTGCGGTCTGCTATCTGCTGGCGGCGGTGCTGGGAGAGCCCTGGCTTCCGCTGGCTGCGGGGGCGGCCCTGGTGGTGGGGCAGGTATTTTTCTTCCACCGGCTGTCCCGGCGGCGGGAGGGGGCGGCATGAAGCAGCTTCCGGTGCCCTTTATCGGCCAGGGGCATAGCCTGCCCACCGGCTGCGAAAGCGTCAGCGCCGCCATGGCGCTGCAATACCTGGGCTTTTCCGTGACGGCGGAGGATTTTGCCCGGGACCATCTGCCCTCGGCCCCGTTTTACCGGGATACCGGCGGCGTCTGGCATGGGCCGGACCCCCGCCGGGCCTTTGTGGGGGACCCTCACGACCCGGACGCCCTGGGCTGCTGGGCCCCGGCGATAAAAAGCGGGATGTCCCGCTTTTTGGCCGGTTTGGCCCGGGACAAAGCCGGGATTCACCGGGTCAAAAACGAGACCGGAGCGGAGCTTGGCTATCTGTGCCGCCGGTATATCGACCGGGGGATTCCGGTGCTGATCTGGATCAGCATTGACCTGCGCCCCACCGTCAACGGCCCCTGGTACCGGACGGAGCCGGAGGGCCAGCCCTTCATGTGGATCTCCAACGAGCACTGCGTGGTGCTGTCGGGATATGACCGGGAGCACTATATCTGCTGCGACCCCTGGGAGGACCGGGGCGTGGTGCGCTATCCCAGGGAGACGGTGTGGCAGCGGCACCGGGAGCTGGGGATGCAGGCGGTGGCGGTGGAGGGACCGGTATGAGGCGGCGGATAGCGGCGGCGCTGCTGGCGGCGCTGCTGCTGACCGGGTGCGCCCCGGCGGCGGAACCGGCGGCGGAGCCGGCAGAACCGGCGGGAGAGCCGGTTTACATGGCCCTGACCTTTGACGACGGCCCATCCCCTGCCTGGACGCCCCGGCTGCTGGAGGGCCTTTCCCGGCGGGGGGCCAGGGCCACGTTCTTTCTGGTGGGCAGTCAGATCGAAGGCCGGGAGGACCTGGTGCGGCGTATCCGGCAGGAGGGCCACCAGATCGGCAGCCACTCCTTCAGCCACAGGGCACTGACGGAGCTGTCCACCGCCGACGCCCTGGCGGACCTGGAAAAATGCGACCGCGCCCTGCGGCAGGTGCTGGGGGACGGGAGCTACTGGCTGCGGCCCCCCTACGGCTTCCTATCGGACCGGGAGCTCTGCGCCCTGGGAACTCCGGTCATCTGCTGGTCCGTGGACACGGAGGACTGGAAAAGCCGGGACGTGGACAGCATTCTGGACATTGTTCTGCGGCGGGCGGGAGACGGGGACATTCTCCTGCTCCACGACTGCTACGCCACCAGCGTCACGGCGGCCCTGGAGATCGTGGACCGCTTGCAGCCCAGGGGGGTGCGGTTCGTCACGGTGGAGGAGCTGTTCGCCGTCAAGGGAGTGGAGCCCGCCTGCGGGACCCTGTACCACCGGGTGCGGGAAGAATAAATCCGCATTTTGTCCAAAATGACAATGGACGCAGGGTCCGGCGGGGCATATAATAAAAGCAGACACCGAAAAGGAGCAAACCGCATGAGCAGAACCGTTTCCGTCAACAGCTGCCGGGCCATCTGTACCGTGGCCTGCTGTTGTCATGCCCGGAACGGTCATGCATGGTTTGCCGGAGAGGCGCTGTAAGCGCCCGGAGCGGGTTTTTGCGTAAAGCCGCGGCAGAGGATGCGTGACGCGTCCTCTGCCGCTTTTATGTTCCACATGCCGAAAGGAAGCCTGTTTATGTATCCCCAACACATTCAAGAAGCCGCCGCTGCCATGGGCCGCACCCTGACGGAGAGCGCCACGCCCCTGTACGGCAGCGGCCTGCGCCTGCCGGACCGCCGGGCGGTCATCGACCTGGTGAAGGAGGTCCGCCGCCTGCTGTTCCCCGCCTATTTCGGGGACCCGGCGCTGATGTCCCTGGCTCCGGAGAACTATGCCGCCCTGCTGCTGGAGCGCATTTCCGAAAAGCTGACGGCCCAGCTGCGGCTGGCCCTGCCGGAGGACCAGGTGCAGCGGGCGGAGGAGATCACCCGGGAGTTTGTGCGCCGGCTGCCCCGGGTGCAGCGGCTGCTGCTGGAGGACCTGGACGCCACGTTTGAGTCCGATCCCGCCGCTGCGTCCCGGGAGGAGATCATCTTCGCCTATCCGGGCCTGTTCGCCATCTTTGTCTATCGCATTGCCCACCTGCTGTACTGCCAGCGGGTGCCCATGATCCCCCGGATCATGGCCGAATATGCCCACAGCCGCACGGGCATTGATATCCACCCCGGCGCGTCCATCGGGCCCCACTTCTTTATCGATCACGGCACCGGCATCGTGGTGGGCGAGACCACGGTGATCGGCCGGAACGTGAAGCTGTATCAGGGCGTGACCCTGGGGGCCATGTCGCCCCGGGCGGGGCACGCGTCCCTGCCGGGGAAGCGCCACCCCACCGTGGGGGACGACGTGACCATCTATTCCGGTGCGTCTATTCTGGGGGGTGAGACGGACATCGGCGACGGCTCCGTGGTGGGAGGCAACGTGTTTTTGACCCACTCCGTCCGCAGCGGCACCCGGGTGGCCGCCGCCACTCCGGCCCCGGTGATGAAGAATCCCTCGGATCCGTTTGTGTACACCATATAGGGGACGTGTGATCCCTGCCCGGACAGGGCGCCGCCCTGTCCGCGGGACGCCGGGGACGCTGTCCTCTGCGGGGGGTGTTGAAAGCGGGAAACGACAAAAAGCGACCCCATCCTCTTCCCGATCGGCGGGAGGGGATGGGGTTATTTCATTTCCTGGACCAGCTGGGCCAGCAGCTCCAGCTGGCGGCTGCTGAGCCGTCGCAGGGAGCCGGTCAGCGTCCGCAGACGCACCGGGTCGGTCAGCTCCGCGGCAAAGAACTCCTCTGGTGTTACGCCCAGATAGTCGCAGATGTAGAAGAACATGGACATGGACGGCAGGTTCACGCCGTTTTCGATGTTGTTGATATACCCGGCACTCTGGCCCAGGGAAAGGCTCATGTCCCGGGCTGACACGCCCTTGGCCTGCCGCAGCTGCGACACCCGCCGGGCAAATTCCTCTTTTTCCATGGGCCACCTCCAAGTTTTTTGATAATTGTACTATATGGATTTGACATTATCGCCCGGTTTAACAGGATATTTTCTTGACATAGCTATTTTGAGTAGTTATAATAAAGAAAAGTACTGTGGTGAGTAGAAAGAGAGGGAAAAGACGATAATGGAAACAACCATTACTTGGTATACAATGTTCGTGAGCGTCTGGATTATCACCGGTATTATTGGACACGAAAGGGAAGGATTTTGGAAGTTCTTCTTCTGGCTGCTGACGGCAGGCGCATTGTTTTGGGTGGGCTGGAAGGTGACAGACGGCAACGGATTGGTTTCGGTGATTCTGGCGGCGGTCTACCTTGTGTGGATTATTGTTGCCGAACCAATAAAGCACAAGCGACAGGAGAAACGCAATCAAGCACGACTGAAAGAAGAAAAACGGAAGGAAGATGCAAAAAAGCAGGCGGCGCTTGCAAGGCAAAAGGAGCTGGAGGATAAGTACGCCGACAGCCCCCTGACCCGGAAGATCATCGAGGCCATCAGTGACGGAACCGGCCGTCTGCCGGAGGAGATCACCATTTATAACAACCATGTCACCGGCCGCACCAATGGCCAGATGAGAACCTTCGATTTTGCCACTAACCGGGTGCCGTTTTTTGAGCCTTCATGCTTCATACCCACAAACACAGACTATCATCTACTATTCGGATCGAAGGTAGCTCTCGGAAATGCCATCAACCGCATATTGCATGAGCAGTATGAAGTACATGACGACCATAGACATGATGCTGATCACCGCTACAACGATAACCATGAGTGGGTCCCTGTCACTCGCTATACCTCCAATCACGTTCTGCTGCGTCTCAAGGCCACCAACCACTGGTAAGACCCCCGCGCGGGATCATAAATAACAAGGAGGATCACAACATGGCGCGCTGTTACTATCTGGATTACATCAGCAAGGGGTTTCTCAGCAGCTATGACAACGACGAATATGTCTGCAAGCTGTGCGGCAAGCGGTTTGCCACCAACGACCCCCAGGTGAAGTACACCTGCAACCCCGACTACGGCGAGGAATACAAGAAGTGTCCCGTCTATCGCGACCACCGCTGAACGAACGAATAAAGCAAGCCCCGGGCCACGCCCGGGGCTTTCAGCTTGTCAAAAAAAGTTTTTGACAAGCTGAAAGCTCCCTGTCTTATGCGAGACAGGGAGCTTTTTCATCAGGGGATCAATAATATTTCACCAGGCCCGACAGCAGCAGGGTGGGAAGCAGCAGCAGCGCCAGAAATGCCAGCATGTACAGCGGCGACAGGGCCGCAAAATCACCGGCCGTGGTGAGATAGTACGACAGCACCAGGCCGCACAGTCCGCCGATCCAGCCGAGCGCCGTGGACCAGCGCACCGCCTGACACATGCGCTGGCTGCCGATGACGGTTTCCGCCATGGGCAGCAGACCATCCCGGTAGATGATGGCATTGGGGGCCTCCCCACGCTGGCCGGTAAGGTCCGCCAGGGCCAGGCGGGTGGCAACCCCGGGATAGATGGGCCGGGCGTTGAGCCGGAATTTCCGCTTGAGCATGTTGGGGGTGATGTTGACGCCCCGGGTGGCCAGCACCGGCGTGACCCGGTTGCGGCGCAGGGCCCGCAGGGCCCACTCCACGTTCCGGGAGGGCAGGTACTTCACCACGAAGATGGCGGCCAGCCTGCCGTCCACCGACATAAAGACGCCGGTGTCCATTTTCAGGTCATGGGGCAGGGTGATCCGGCGCTTTTTCATGAAATAGGCACTGCCCATGGCCACGGTGGCCCCGCGGATGGTGCAGTCTACGCCGCCGTCCTCGTAATAGTGGAGATCGTGGGCGTCATAGCGGAAGCTGACCTGACCGTCCATCAGCTGCTGGAACAGAGGGGTCAGCTGACTGCCGGCGGCACGGCACAGGGCCTCGGCATAGGCCAGAGCCTGGTTGATCTCCTCGCCGTATACCTTCAGACCGTTGAGCTCCACCGTGCCCACCGGGGCGGAGGCGGGGCCCTCCTTCCCCTTCTTTTGCAGGGACAGGACCCCGGCGGGGAACAGGTCCTCGTCCGTTACCACCACCCGGCGGGCGGCGGAGATGGCCCGGGCACCCTTCCAGCCTGCCACGGCGCAGCCGCTTTTGTGCAGGCGGCGGCACAGCAGGGACAGGGGCAGCGTTCCGGACAGAGGCAGGGACAGAGGCACCGTGGCCGACAGCAGCGCCGACCACAGCCAGAGAAAACGGTTCATCTGATGGCCGGCCAGCGCCGCCACCAGGGCCAGCACCGTGGCCAGGGCCAGATACAGCGGCGTCAGGATGGGCTGCCAGCGGGCGGCAGGGTCCGGAGACTGCCACAGACGGTAAAAGCCCTCCAGACGGCCCTGCTGCTTGCAGGCGCCGGCGGCGGTGACGGAGGCCACATACGGGGGAACGCCGCCCAGCTGGGCCAGGCGGAAGCTGTCGTACCGGGCACGGGCGGCACGGTATTGACCGCAGACGCACAGATACAGCAGCGCCGCCGCCGGGGCGGCAAAGGGCAAATTCGGACAATTTCCCAGAAACAGGCACCAGGCGCTGTCCGCCAGGGCCACCAGGCCGCACAGCAGCGCCGCCGCC
>FR884076.1 GCA_000435975.1 Oscillibacter sp. CAG:241
CGGCACGGCGGCGCACACCGCCGCCCGCACCGGCCCCGGCGCACCCCGCAGCAGCAGCCACGCACCGGCCCATATGCCGCCCACCAGCAGGCCCACCAGCGGCAGGCACACCAGCATTTTCCGGCGGGCCGTTTCGCTCCATAGCTTTTTGGGGCAGGGGATGGCCAGAAACATTCCCCAGGCCATGAAAAATCCGTATACCCAATCACGCATCCGGCAGCTCTCCCTTCCACATCCGCACGCAGCCTGCACTCAGCTCCGCCACGGCGTCAAATTCCGCCGCCAGGGCCCGGCACACCGCCGCCAGGCCCCGGCGATACGTCTCGGTCCAGGTCTCGTAGGTCACGCCGTCCCGCCAGATCTCGTCGCACACGCACACCAGGTGCCGGACGCGCCGGCTGACGGCCAGCAGCTCCTCCGCCGTTCGCTCCGGAGCAGCGGCGTCCGGCGATGGGCCGGAGAACATCTGGCAGGCAAGGCACGCCGTGACGCTGTCGAACAGCACGGCGCTCTCCGGCGGCACCGCCGCCAGCCCCCGGGGCAGCTCCCGGCCCCGCTCCAGGGTCTGGAAGCCCCAGCCCTCCCGCTCCGCCAGATGGCGGCGGACGATGGCCCGGTCCTCGCCGTCCCGGGGCTCCAGAGTGGCCCAATAGATCATGGGGCCGCCGTCTGCCAGACGGCGGGTCAGCCGCTGGCCCAGCATGCTTTTGCCGCTTTTGCTGCCGCCCAGAAGCAGGATCCTCATGATTTGTCCACCGTAAATGCGTCCCCCTGCCGGATGGGGGTCAGATATTCGTCCTCAATGGCCGCCTCCGGGAAGGTGGCCATCCCGTCCAGCACCGCGCAGGCCCCCTGCAATATCCGGAACAGCAGGGGACACCCGCTGCCCTCGCCCAGGCGCATGCCCAGCAGCAGACACGGCTCCAGCTCCAGCTCCCGGGCTGCCAGCCGGTAGCCGATCTCGTAGGAGGCGTGGGACAAAAACAGATAATCCCGCACCCGGGGACACAGCCGCACGGCGCACAGGGCCGCCACGATGGAGATGTATCCGTCCACCGCCGCCGCCAGCCCCTCATGGGCGCAGCCCAGAAACAGCCCCGTCATAGCGGCCAGGTCCAGGCCGCCTACCGCCGCCAGAACGGCCACCGGGTCGCCGGGGTCCGGATGATGCAGGGCCAGGGCCTGCCGCAGCACCCGCTTTTTCGTGGCGAAGCCCCCATCCGTCAGGCCGCCGCCCCGGCCTGCCACCTCCTCCACGGAGGCCCCGGTCAGGGCCGCCAGCACGGCGGCGGAGGTGGTGGTGTTGCCGATGCCCATTTCCCCCACGCCCACGGCGTCTATGCCCTCCTCCTTGGCCATGTGGGCCAGGTCAAGGCCCACGGACAGGGCCCGGAGGGCCTCCTGCTCCGTCATGGCGGGCTCTGCGGCAATGTCGCCGGTGGAGAAGCGGACCTTCCGGTCCAGCACCTGGGGGCAGGACACCGGCACGCAGATGCCCACGTCCACCACCTGGACTTCGTCGCCGAAGTACGCCGCCAGGGCGGACATGCCGGTTTTGTGCCGGGTCATGTTCACCGCCTGCTGCACCGTCACCGACTGGGGGGCGCAGGATACGCCCTCCGCCACCACGCCGTTGTCCGCCGCCAGCACCGTTACCCGGCACCGGTCGATCCGGGGCCGGGGCGTTCGCCGGATGCCGGCCAGCCGGATGGACATGTCCTCCAGGGCCCCCAGGCTTCCCGGGGGCTTGGCCAGCTCCGCCTGCCGCCGCCGGGCGGCGTCCATGGCCTCCCGGTCTGCCGGGAGAATGGACTCTATATATGCTGTCAATTCTTGCCTTGTCATGTGTTCGCTCCGTATCCGTGCTGCCGCAGCCAGTCGAGAGACGGGCCGCAGTCCTGATTTTCCAATGTGAACGTGGCCGCGGGGCACAGGGTCAGCACCGTGTCCAGCACCTGCTCCATAGCCAGGGTCCCCTGGCCCAGGGGGTCGTGGAGGTCATTGTGCCCCACGTTGTTGTGCAGGTGGACGTGCCGCAGCCACGGGGCCATAGGGGCCACCCATTCCAGAGGCGGCACCCGGCTGACGAAGGTGTTGGCATGGCCCACGTCCAGGCACAGGCCCAGCCGGGCATCGTCCACCTGGCGGGCAATGTCCGCCAGCAGCCGGGGTTCCGGCTCCATGACGTTTTCCAGGGCGATGGTCATATCCGGCGGCAGCTCCGCCAGAAGCTCCCGCCAAAAGAGAACCGACTGCTCCACGTACCACTCCGGAAAGTACACCTGGGGCACGAAGCCCCCGTGGATCACCAGCTGCCGGACGCCCAGGTCCCGGGCCAGGGCGATGGCCTGGCGGTACCGCCGGGCCGTTACCTGCCGCACCAGAGGATCAATGGCGCAGGGGCACAGCTCGGCAAAGGGCGCGTGGAGCCAGAAGCGGTGAAGCCCCGCCATATCCGCCCGGACGGCGGACAGCACCGCCGGGTCCTCCAGATTGGGGGCATAGCAGAACGCCGCGATCTCCAGGCCCAGCCCGTTTTCCCGGGCCAGGTCCGCCGCCCGGCCGTCGATGCCGGACAGGTACAGTCTATTCCATAGCGCTTGGCGCTGCATAGGCAAATTCTCCTATATTCCTGTTATAGTGATGTGTTTGACAGAAGGCGGCCTGCCAGCCTGCCCGAGGCCCAGGCCCATTGCAGGTTGAAGCCCCCGCAGTCGCCGTCTACGTCCAGCACCTCGCCGCAGGCGTAAAATCCCGGCGCCAATCGGCTTTCCATGGTCCGGGGGTCAAACTCCCCGGTGCGCAGGCCGCCGGCGGTGACCTGGGCCTGGTCAAAGCCGCAGGTGCCGGTGACGGGCAGGGCAAGGTCCCGCACCCGGCGGCAGAGCGCCTCCAGCTGGCGGTCCGTTACCTCCGATATCGCCGCGCCGCCATTGATGCCCGCCGCCTTGCACAGCACCCGTCCCAGCCGGGGATGGACGCTGCCGGTCAGCAGCGCACCGGCCTCCTGCCGGGACAGGGCCGTCCGCCGGCTATGCAGCCAGGCCAGGGTATCCTCCCGGCTCCACCCGGGCAGAAAATCCAGGTGCAGGGCGATGCCGTCGCCGCCGGTGGAAATCTGGCGGGACAGGTCGAACACCGCCGGGCCGCTGACGCCGTATTCCGTAAACAGCACCTCGCCCTGACCGGCGGTCAGCGTCTCACCCTCCCGGGTCAGGGTCAGGGCAGCCTGGGCCTTTACGCCCTTGAGGCCCCGGGGATAGGTGGGGTCGGTGCACACCTGCACCAGGGAGGGATACAGAGCCGTCCGGTGGTGGCCCAGCTGCCGGGCCAGCTGATAGCCGTCCATGCCGCCGCCCAGCTTTCCTCCGGCAGCGCCGCCGGCGGCCAGGATGCACCGCTGGGCCGTGATGGTGTCGCCCTCCTCCGTCCGGGCCAGGAACTGTCCCTCCCGGCGCTTCAGCTGGCGGATGACGCAGCCGGTGCGCACCCGGATATTCTCCTGCTGCTCCAGGGCAAACCGCAGCACATCCAGCACCGATGCCGCCGCATTGCTCAGAGGGTACACCCGGCCGCCGGGCTCCGTGACGGTGACCAGGCCCAGGCGCCGGAAAAAGGCCAGCGTTCCCGCCGCCGAAAGCTCCGGCTCCTCCAGGGCGAACCGGCAGAAATCCGGATCCTCTCCGTGATACCGGTCCGGCCGGGCGTTTTCGTTGGTGAGGTTGCAGCGGCCGTTGCCGGTGGCCAGCAGCTTCCGGCCCAC
>FR884077.1 GCA_000435975.1 Oscillibacter sp. CAG:241
GATGGGTTTCTTTCGTAACTATCTTCCTTTCCGAAGGCAGAGGCAATCCTATTTTTTGACAGTCTCACGGCGTCCGCCTTGGTCAAAGGCGGACGCCGTTTCTTTTCATCAATGATTTACTTTTTCTTGCCGCCGTGGGTGGCCTTCATGCGCTTTTCGTGATTGAGGATGGTCTTGCGCATACGCAGGTTCTCGGGGGTGACCTCCAGCAGCTCGTCGTCGGCCAGGAACTCCAGGCACTGCTCCAGGCTCAGCTTCCGGGGAGGCACCAGACGCAGGGCCTCGTCGGAGCCGGCGGCCCGCATATTGGTCATCTGCTTCTTTTTGCAGACGTTGACGGTGATGTCCTCCTGCTTGGGAGACACGCCCACGATCATGCCCTCGTACACCTTGACGCCGGGGCCGATGAACAGAGCGCCGCGCTCCTGGGCGTTGAACAGCCCGTAGCTGACGGACTCGCCGGTTTCAAAGGACACCAGGGAGCCGGTGCTGCGGCGGTTCAGGTCGCCCTTATAGGGGGCGTAGCTGTCGAACACGGAGGCCATGATGCCCTCGCCCCGGGTGTCCGTCAGGAACTCGTTGCGATAGCCGAACAGGCCCCGGGCGGGGATCAGGAACTCCAGCTTCATGCGGCTGCCCACAGGGGTCATCTCGATCAGGTCGCCCTTGCGGGAGCCCAGCTTCTCGATGACCGCGCCCACGCATTCGCTGGGCACGTCGGCCACCAGACGCTCAATGGGCTCGCACTTCTTGCCGTCGATGGTGCGGTACAGGACCCGGGGGGGAGACACCTGGAACTCGTAGCCCTCCCGGCGCATGGTCTCGATGAGGATGGACAGGCTCATTTCGCCGCGGCCTGCCACATTGAAGGCGTCGGTGGCGCCCTCAAGCTCCGTGACCCGCAGGGACACGTCCTTCAGCGTTTCCCGGAACAGGCGGTCCCGCAGCTGGCGGGAGGTGACGAACTTGCCCTCGCGGCCGGCGAAGGGGGAGTCGTTGACGGAGAAGGTCATCTCCATGGTGGGGGCGGAGATCTTCACAAAGGGCAGAGGCTCCACGCAGTCGGGGGCGCAGATGGTGTCGCCGATGGTGATGTCGCCGATGCCGGACATGGCGATGATGTTGCCGGCGGTGGCCTCGGTGATGGGCTGCTTGCCCAGGCCCTGGAATTCGTACATGGACACGGCCTTGGCCTTCTTGGCCGGGGCGTCGGGGTCGTGATAGTTGCACACGGCGATCTCCTGATTCTGCTTCAGGACGCCGCGCTCCACCCGGCCGATGGCGATGCGGCCCACGAACTCGTTATAGTCGATGGCGGACACCAGCATCTGGAAGGGCTGGTCCAGGTCCGCTTCGGGAGCGGGGATATAGCTGAGGATGGTGTCGAACAGAGGCTTGAGGTCCGTGCCCGGCACGTCGGGGGAGTAGGAGGCGATGCCCTGGCGGGCGGAGCAGAACAGCATGGGGGAATCCAGCTGCTCCGGGGTGGCGTCCAGGTCCAGCAGCAGCTCCAGCACCTCGTCGATGACCTCGTGAATGCGCTGGTCCGGGCGGTCGATCTTGTTGACCACCACGATGACCCGGTGACCCAGCTCCAGGGCGCGGCTGAGCACAAAGCGGGTCTGGGGCATGGGGCCCTCGGCGGCGTCCACCAGCAGGATCACGCCGTTGACCATCTTCAGGATGCGCTCCACCTCGCCGCCGAAGTCAGCATGGCCCGGGGTGTCCACAATGTTGATCTTGGTGTCGCCGTACTGGATGGCGGTGTTCTTGGCCAGGATGGTGATGCCCCGCTCACGCTCCAGATCGTTGGAGTCCATGACCCGCTCCACCGTCTCCTGGTTCTCGCGGTACACGCCGCCCTGCTTGAGCATCTGGTCCACCAGGGTGGTCTTGCCGTGGTCCACGTGGGCGATAATGGCTACGTTTCTCAGTTTTTCGTTCTGCAAAGGAAAAACCCCTTTCTTTTGGGTATAAAAATTCATGCACTGTGCGGCGCACCACGAAAACAGGCAAACTCTTCTGTGCATGAAGTTTTGTGCATCATTCCCGGTTGCCCCGAAGGGGCGAGGGAATGGCACATTCTATTTTTTGCTATGCTTTTGCATAGCAAATCTCTCAACCTTCACATTATATCCCCGGATTTTTCCGATTGCAAGAACTTTTTGTGAATTCCGGCTGTTTTTTAGGTTTTGCTTTTCCTTTGACCCGGGACGTGGTATAGTGAGGGGGAAAGGGGGCGTTTGTATGGACCAGGAGACGCTGCGACGGAAATTGGCAGAGCACCGGCCGTCCTTGCAGCAGGCGCGGAGTGAATTTGCCGTGCTGGTGCCGCTGGTGGAGGGGCCGGAGGGGCTGAGCCTTCTGTATGAGGTGCGCCCGGCGAAGCTGCACCACCACAGCGGGGAGGTGTGCTTCCCCGGCGGACGGATGGAGCCCGGAGAGACGCCCCGGCAGTGCGCCCTGCGGGAGACCCGGGAGGAGCTGGGGATCCCGGCAGAGCGGATCGGGCTTCTGGGGGACCTGGACTTTCTTTATCTGCGGTCCGAGGGGCTCATGTACCCGGTGCTGGCCCGTCTGGATCCGGCGGCGCCTCTGCGCCCCAGTCCCGACGAGGTGCGGGACACATTCACGGTGCCCCTGTCCTTTCTGCGGGCTCACCCGCCCGCGATCTACCGCTACCCCCTGCGGCCGGAGATCGGGGCGGACTTTCCCTATGACAAGGTGGGCGCGGCGGCGGACTATCCCTGGCAGGCCGGGCACATGGAGGTGCCGGTATACGAGGGGCTTCCGTATCCCCTGTGGGGGCTGACGGCCCGGATCACCTGGTGGCTGCTGGAGCGGTATGGGGACATATTGACAGGTATGTTATAATGTAACATGGCTGATTATATAGAAAAAAGAGGAAACTGCTATGGAATTTACACAGGGCGCGCCCTTTGACAGCTTTGGCCTGTCCGAGGCCACCATGCGCGCCATACGGAACAAAGGATACGAGATCAGCACCCCCGTTCAGGCCGGGTGCATCCCCCCCATGCTGGCGGGAAAGGACGTGATCGCCAAGGCCCCCACCGGCACCGGCAAGACCATGGCCTTCGGCATCCCCATCATCGAGCGCATCGACCCGGACAGTGAGGACGTGCAGGCGGTGATTCTGGCCCCCACCCGGGAGCTGGCCATGCAGATCACCGACGAAATGCGCCAGATCGCCGTGTGCCATGAGGGGGTCCGCCTGGTGTGCCTCTACGGCGGACAGCCCATTGCCAAGCAGATCAACGCCCTGAAGCGGCGGCCCCAGATCGTGGTGGCCACGCCGGGCCGCCTGTCCGACCACATGAAGCGCCGCACCGTGACTCTGGGTCAGGTGCAGACCGTGGTGCTGGACGAGGCGGACCGGATGCTGGACATGGGCTTTATCCACGATGTGACCCGCATTCTGGACAAGATCCCCCACCGGAGGAATCTGGGGATGTTCTCCGCCACCATCTCCCGGGAGGTCATGGACATTTCCTGGGTGTATCAGCGGGACCCGGAGGAGATCACCGTGCAGGCCACCCGGGAAAATAAGCCGGACATCCTGCAATACCGCATCGAGGTGCCGTCGGACAAGAAGGTGGACGCCATTGCCGCCATCATCCGGGCCCAGCAGCTGGACCGGGTCATCTGCTTCTGCAACACCAAGGGCTCCACGGAGCGGCTGACAAAATTTTTGCAGCTGCGGGGACTGGACGCCCAATGCATCCACGGCGACATTCCCCAGCGCAAGCGGGAGGAGGTCATGGCCCGGTTCCGGGACGGGGAGCTTCATGTGTTCGTGGCCACGGACGTGGCCAGCCGGGGCATCGACGTGGACGACGTGGACGCGGTGTTCAACTTCGAGGTGCCGGAGGAGAACGAGTATTATATCCATCGCATCGGCCGCACCGGCCGGGCCAGGAAGCACGGCGTGGCATATACCCTGCTGTCGGACTTCCCGTCCCGCATGCGGCTGGACGATATCGCCCGCAACACCCGCAGCCAGATCATCCCCGCCGTTCTGGGCGAGGACGGCCAGGTGACGCCGGCGGAAAACAAATCCAAGTAAGGAGCGTGGCCCCTATGAAACGACGGATACGGTGGACGGCCCTGGTGCTGGCGGTATGCCTGCTGGCCCTGACCGGCTGCGCACAGCAGCGGGACACCATGACCCTGCGGGTGTGTCTGGACAGCGCGCCCGCCACCCTGGACCCCGCTATGGCGGCCACCGACGCCGAGCGCACGGTGGTGTCCCATTTGTTTGAGAATCTGATGAAGCTCTCCCGGGGGGAGAACGGCAGCATCCAGGCCGCTCCCGCCGTGGCCAAGTCCTATGCCGTGGAGGATAACCTGGACGGCACGGAGACGTATACCTTTACCCTGCGGCAGAATGCCCGGTGGTCCGACGGCAAGGCCGTTACCGCCCACGACTTTGTTTACGCCTGGCAGCGGCTGGCGGATCCGGCCACGGGCTCGCCTCACGCGGCGCTGCTGGATATGGTGGCGGGGTACAGTCAGGCCCGGGAAAAGCAGGACGGAAGCCTTTTGCAGGTGTCCGCCCCGGACGACTTCACCTTTGTGGTGCAGCTGTCGTATAAGTGCGCCTATTTCCTGACGGACGTGTGCGCCGCCAGCGCCACCATGCCGGTGCGCAGCGATGCGGCAGAGCAGGAGGACTGGTCCCTGCACTCCGAGACGCTGCTGACCGACGGGCCCTATCGGGCCACCGCATGGGAGGAGACGGGGCTGACGGCCCTGACCGCCGACGGGTATTATGACGCCCGCCGTCTGGGGCCGGACGTGCTGGAGTTCCGGTTTGAGACGGACGGTCAGAAGCGGGCGGAGCTGGTGGAGCACGGCGACGTGGACTTTGCCATGAACCTGCCGGAGGGCGACACCTCCGATCCCTATCCCCAGACCACGGTGCTGCTGCTGAACCAGCGGGCCGAGAGCCTGGAAAACGAATCCCTGCGCCGGGCCCTGAGTCTGGTCATCGACCGCAGTGCGCTGGTGGAGGGCCTGTCCTGCGACGCAGCGGAGGGCATTGTGCCCCCGGGCCTGCGCAATACCATGGGCGGCGATTTCCGCACGGAGAGCGGCAGCCTGGTGGACAACGCCCCCGATAACTACGAGGCTCTGTGCCAGCAGGCCAAGACCCTGCTGGAGGAGGCAGGCGGCGTGAAGGCCGTGGGGCAGATCACCCTTTTGTACGATACCTCGGACGAGACGGCGACCAATACCGCCATGGCCGTCCGGGACGCCTGGAAGCACCAGCTGGGGATCATCGCCGTTATGCGCGGCGCCACGGCCCAGGAGCTGGCGGAGGCTGTGAACCGGGGCGAATACATCGTGGCGCTGACGACCCTGACCGCTGACCGGGGCGATGCGTCCGGTCTGCTGTCCTGGTGGCAGAGCGGCAGCAGCTTCCACTCCACCGCCTATGTCATGCTGCTGCGGGCAGCGGAGGCCTCGGGCCGGGTGGAAGTCCGGGACGCCTATCTGGAGGACGCGGAGCGGATGCTGGTGGAGGACGGCTGGGTCATTCCCCTGTACTATCCCCATCGCCACAGCGGCCTGGGCCAGCACCTGACGGCTCCCCTATACGACGGCACCGGGGTGTATCTGTTCTCCGGCGTGGTGCAGCAGACGCCGCAGTAAATCACAGGATTCGGGAGGAAGCACCATGAAAGAGACTGTTTTGCTTACCGGCGGAGCCGGGTTCATCGGCTCTCACATTGCCGTGGAGCTTTTGCAGCGGGACTATGACGTGGTCATTGCCGACGACCTGTCCAATGCCCGCCCGGACGTGCCGGAGCGCATCCGGCAGATCACGGGCCGGGCCCCGGCGTTCTATCACATGGACGCGGCGGACCGTCCGGCTCTGGACCGGGTGTTCCGGGAGCATCCCATTGCCGCCGCCGTCCATCTGGCGGGATACAAGGCCGTGGGCGAGTCGGTGCAGAAGCCCCTGGCCTATTACCGGAACAACCTGGACACCACCCTGGCCCTGCTGGACGTGATGGCGGACCACGGGGTGCACCGGCTGATCTTCAGCTCGTCGGCCACGGTGTACGGCGACGCCCCGGCTCCCTGCCGGGAGGATATGCCCACCGGCGGCTGCACCAATCCCTATGCCTGGACCAAGCTGATGATCGAGCAGATCCTGCGGGATGCGGCCAAGGCCGATCCGGCCCTGTCCGCCGTGTGCCTGCGGTATTTTAACCCCGTGGGAGCCCACGAAAGCGGCCTTATCGGGGAGCTGCCCAACGGCATTCCCAACAACCTGATGCCCTACATCACCCAGACCGCCGCCGGTATCCGACCGGAGCTGACGGTGTTCGGCAACGACTATCCCACTCCCGACGGCACCGGCGTCCGGGACTATATCCACGTGGTGGATCTGGCCCGGGGCCATGTGGCGGCGCTGGAGTTTTCCCGGACCAGTCCGGGCTGGGAGGCCATCAACCTGGGCACCGGCCGGGGCAGCAGCGTGCTGGAGATCGTGGAGACGTTTCAGCGGGTCAACGGCGTGGCGGTGCCTTACCGCATCGGCCCCCGGCGGGCCGGGGATCTGCCCACCTGCTATGCCGCCACGGACAAGGCGGCGCAGCTGCTGCACTGGCACGCGGAAAAGGACCTGGCCGACATGTGCCGGGACGCCTGGCGCTGGCAGCAGAGCCAGCATCAATAACGCACACAATTCCGGGCCGGTATGGGCGCTGCCTGTTCCGGCCCGCAGCATTCGCAAAAGGAGATTTTTCATGATGCCTATCCGTTCCAGGGCCGCAGCGGCGGCCGTGCATATCCTTACTGCCCTGTGCGCCGCTGTGGGCGTGGTGCTGCAATGCGGCTTTATCGGCGGGAAGCTGAACCTGGCCGTCCTGCAATACTTCACGCTGATGAGCAACATCCTGTGCGCCGTGTACTTCACCGGCGCCGCCGTGCATACCCTGCGCCGGGGCGGCACCTGGCTGCCGGTGTGCAAGGGGGCCCTGGTGATGGCCATGGCCATCACGGGCATCACCTTCCACCTGGTGCTGGCCGCCGGGGACTTCAGCATGGGCCCCACCCAGCTGATCACCAATCATCTGCTGCACACCGCCGCCCCTCTGCTGACGGTGCTGGATTGGCTGCTGTTCGACGAAAAGGGCCGGTACCGCTGGTTTGAGCCGTTCCTGTGGGGCATTTTCCCGTCGGCGTACTTTGTATACACCATGATACGGGCCCGGGTCAGCAGCTTCCGGTTCTATAACGGCTCACCGTATCCCTATGCCTTCATGGACGTGGACGCCCTGGGCTGGGGCAAGGTGCTGCTGATCTTCCTGGGCATGGCGGCGGCGTTCCTGGCCTTCGGCTATGTGCTGGTGTGGCTGGATCATCTGCTGGCCCGGCGGCGGGCATGACAGGCCGGCGGAACCCGGCCCGGGACATGGAGGCCGCCCGGGACATTGCCCGGCAGGCGGCGTCCTTGGGGGGCGCGGCATACTATGTGGGCGGCTTCGTCCGGGACCGGCTGCTGGGCCGGGAGAACACCGACGTGGACATCGAGGTCCACGGCGTCACTCCCCGGCAGCTGGCGGAGATATTGGACGGTATGGGGGGCCGCCTGGAGATGGGGGCCAGCTTCGGCATTTACGGCCTGAAGGGCTATGGCCTGGACATTGCCATGCCCCGGCGGGAGCGAGCCACAGGCCGGGGCCACCGGGATTTCCAGGTCAGCGTGGACCCGTTTCTGGGCACAGAGCAGGCCGCCCGGCGGCGGGATTTCACCGTGAACGCTCTGATGGAAAACGTGCTGACGGGGCAGGTACTGGACCACTTCCACGGACTGGACGATCTGCGCCGGGGTATTCTGCGCCATGTGGACAGCCGGACGTTTCCGGAGGACCCGCTGCGGGTGCTGCGGGGAGCCCAGTTCGCGGCCCGGTTCCGGTTCGCCGTGGCCCCGGAAACCGTGGCTCTGTGCCGGGATATCGACCTGGCCGCCCTGCCGCCGGAGCGGGTGGAGGGGGAGCTGTGCAAGGCGCTTTTGCAGGCGGATCGCCCCTCGCTGTTTTTTGAGACGCTGCGGGACATGGGACAGCTGTCCCCTTGGTTTCCGGAGGTGGAGGCCCTGATCGGCGTTCCTCAGGAGCCGGGCTTTCATCAGGAGGGCGACGTGTGGAACCACACCATGCTGGTGCTGGACCAGGCGGCGGCCCTGCGGAGCCGGGCGCGGCGGCCCTTTGCCTTTATGCTGGCGGCCCTGACCCACGACCTGGGCAAGACCGTCACCACACAGCGGGTCCGGGGACGCATCCACGCCTATGCCCATGAGACGGCGGGAGTCCCCCTGGCGGAGGCTCTGCTGCGGCGGATCGTGGGAGAGAAGGCGGTGACGGCCTATGTATTGAACATGGTGGAGCTGCACATGAAGCCCAACGCCCTGGTGGGAGCCGATGCGTCGGTGAAGGCCAGCAACCGGATGTTTGACCGGTCCGTGGAGCCGGAGGATCTGATCCTGCTGGCCGCGGCGGACGGCCGGGGCACCCGGGGCCGCTGGCCCTGGGAGGATACGGAGCCGTGGCTGCGGCAGCGGCTGGCCCTGTATCGGGAGATCATGGCCCGGCCCCAGGTCACCGGGGCGGAGCTGATCGCCGCCGGATTGACGCCGGACAGTCGGTTCCGGGAGCTGCTGGACTATGCCCACAAGCTGCACCTGGCAGGTATCCCCCACGACAGCGCCCTGAAGCAGACCCTGGCCTACGCCCGGAAGCGGAAATAACCGCACGGCATTTTTTTAGCTTGCAAACGGGATGCTCCTGTGGCATGATAGACGAGAAGCAGCGTATCATGCCACAGGAGGTATTTTTATGCATATCACCGTTATCGGATGCGGGCGCTGGGGCTCGCTGATCGCCTGGTATCTGGACCGCACCGGCCACCGGGTCACGCTGTACGGCCGCCCGGGCTCCCGGCACATGCAGCGGTTTCTTGCCACCCGGCAGAATGACCTGCTGACCCTGCCGGAGTCCATTGTCCTGTCCACGGACCTGGCCTGCGTCCGGCAGGCGGAGACGGTGGTGATCTCCATCGGCTCCCAGGGGCTCCAGGGCCTCATGGACCAGCTGAAGCCTCTGTCCCTCCGGGACAGGATCTTCGTTCTGTGCATGAAGGGCCTGGAGCAGGGCACGGGCCGCCGCCTGAGCCAGATCGCCGAGGAGAATCTGGACCCCTCCAACGCCGTGGCGGTGTGGCTGGGGCCCGGCCACGTCCAGGAGTTTTACCGGGGCATCCCCAACTGCATGGTCATCGACAGCCGCCGGGAGGACGTGAAGCGCCGCCTGGTGCAGTCGTTTTCCAGCGACCTGATCCGGTTTTACTATGGTGACGATCTCATCGGCAACGAGGTGGGAGCCGCCGCCAAGAACGTGGTGGGCATTGCCGCAGGCTTTCTGGACGGCAAGGGACTGTCCAGCCTGAAGGGGGCCCTGATGAGCCGGGGCACCCGGGAGGTGGCGCGGCTGATCCAAGCCATGGGCGGCAGCCAGCTGTCGGCCTATGGCCTATGCCACCTGGGGGACTATGAGGCCACGGTGTTCTCCCGGTACAGCCACAACCGGCAGTTCGGCGAGTCCTTCATCCGGGGCGAGACGTATACGGACCTGGCGGAGGGATACTATACCGTGGAAGCGCTGGTGCTGCTGGGACAGCGGTACGGCGTGGAGCTGCCCATCTGCCAGGCGGTGCACCGCGTTCTCTATTGCGGCGCGGACCCCATGCAGGAGCTGCGGGCGCTGCTGGACCGGAATCTGACCCGGGAATTCGGGGAATGAAGCAAAGGGCCAAGGCCAACCGATCCCGGATGGGCCTTGACCCTTTGTTTTTTGTTTTTATTTTATAATGACGCAGTGCGGGCTGCAAAATTTACCAAGGTCCGACAGCGCATATTCGCGGACGCAGCGGCACAAGCTATGGCTGCGATACCCGAACAGCGGTTTTCGCTGAAAACGCAAGAAAGGAGAACGCAATCATGTCTACCAAGAATACCAACAAGCTGAACGTGCCCCAGGCCCGTGCCGCCATGGATAAGTTCAAGATGGAGGCTGCCAGCGAGGTGGGCGTGTATCCACCTTAAAGAATTTTTGCAAACCCCGATTTTTGGCTTAAACACTGGAAAAATGGCTTTTCACAAAATGTCATTTTTTGAGGTAAAAACGCCAAACATGTAAAGGCTTTTTTCTTCAAGGTGAATATTTTTCACATCCCCGCAGCATGGGCGGCTTCTTCACGATCTCTATTTGCCTGCATTTCACGCAGGTTGTCCCCCGAAACTTCCCCGATAAAGCGATAGAAAATTCGGATGCTTTGCCGGTATGGGGTACGCGGCCCGGCAACTTTTTTGCCCTCCGGCAATATCTTTTCACCGATCTCTATGCGGTCGATGAAAGTGTGCAGGATATTTCTATCCAGCGTTTCTACACAGGTATACCGCTTGACAAGGTCGAAGAAATGTCCATAGGTATCGCGTATCTCCTTCGCTGTGGTTTCGCCTTCCACCAGCTTCTTGCGGCGTGCGGCCAGCTCGTCAATCTCAATGCCAAATTTCCTGACCATTTCCTCATGGATATCGTCACTGAGCATCCCTGCGATGTTGTCGCGATAGGAACGCTCGATCATCTTCTTCAGGCGCAAGGTCTGCTTGTCGATGTTCTCGATCTGCGCAGCTGGGTCGGCCCCGCCCAGGGAGGCGTTGGCCTGCTCAATGGCGCTCTCCGTGATGGCGTGGATCCCGTCATCGTCAAAGGAAAGGAGCTTGTTGAGGTCACGGCGCACCACCTCCATCAAATCATCGTAGCGGATACGCGCCCCATGCGCGCACCGGTGCTGCGCCCGGGAGGTCAGATTGTTGCACACCAGATACCAGTATTTTTCCCGCTCTCCGTTGTAGACGGACCCGCCGGAACACATAGCTGCGCCGCAGCAGGCGCAGTAGGCGATGCCGCCGAAGATGCTGTGGCGGAAGGCAGGGTTCGCCCCGTTCGCCTTGGTGTTCTCTCCCATAAAGTGGGCGGCCAGATCGAATTTCTCCTGCGTCACCAGGGGTTCATGGGTGTTTTTTGTGAATACCCACTCTTCCTCCGGCACCTTGATTTTCTTCTTGGACTTCACGCTGACCTTGCGGCTCTTGCCCAGCAGCGTGTGCCCCAAATAAACCCGATTGCGAAGGATGCGCTTTACGGTGGTGTAGTTCCACAGGTCAGACATCCGCTGTGCGCCGCGCTCGGTGAAGTTATCGCGGCACTCCACGCGATACTTCAGCGGCGGCATGACACAAGCCTCATTGAGCCGCAGGGCAATGCTGCGGCAGGACTGGCCGGATGCAGCCATGTCAAAGATCATCTTCACCACCGGTGCGGTATTCTCATCCGGTACAAGCTGGTCGGTGGTGCGCTCCGCCTTCCTGTAGCCGTAGGGCGGGCAGGCCACATACTTGCCATTGTTGCGCTTGGTGTTCAGCGTCTGCTTGACCTTGCGGGAGGTGTCCCGCAGGTAGACATCGTTCATGGCAAATTGGAACGGTGCCATCAGGTTATCATCCTCGGAATCGAAGTTACTGCCGGGTGCCAGATAGCGGATGCCGTGTTCAGGGAAATAGCGTTCTGCGTAGTGGCTGGATTCCGTCATGTCACGTCCCAAGCGGGACAGGTCTTTGGTAATGACCGTGTTGACCTTACCAGTTTTCAGATGTTCCAGCATGGCACGAAAACCGGGGCGTTCAAAGTTGCCGCCGGAGTAGCCGTCGTCGGTAAATTCCTCCACTAAAGTAATTCCGTGTTTTTCGCAGTACTCCCGCACGATGGTGCGCTGGTTGGTAATACTGGCAGACTCACCGTACTTCCGTTCCTCGTCAGAAAGCCGGTAATAGGCGTCTGCAAGCTGAATGTGGTTCCTCATTGTTCCTCCTTTCCGGAACCACTCATTTACGGCTCCATTATACCATACTGCTGTCCTTTGGGTCAAAATTTACTGTTTGTTTTCCCGCGAAAATGATTTCCTCTGTTACCACTTCCTGGATGGTCTTTGTACCGGAAAAGACGCGCTCGATGACATAAGTCGCTGCACCGATCTTCTGCTCGTTTTTGCTGTCCAAGCATCTCCACCTCCGTTACCAGTATGAACAGATTCTGCCAACTTTAACCAAAAGCCGTCGAGCATACAGGCAAGCACTTGTCTGCAGGCTCCGCGGCTTTGCATTTCCCTTTGAAGCAGAACAGGCGGCTGGTGGCTGCCAGCCTCACGGGAATCTCACCCCGGCCCATGCTGATGGGTGCGCCGCACGATGCTTTGAGGGCGTCCAATGCGGGAGTATCATTATGGGTGCCGGTGGTCGTGGCCCACAGAGTGCCACTCTGTTTCGGCACAGCGTCTGTTTCGCTCCCTCCCATGTGGGAGATCATGGCGGACGCTGCTGCATGGCTCGCACCGGCACGAATGTACCTGTCTGCTATATTTGCGCCGCAAATGCAGCTCTTTTCAATGTGCAGCATCGGCTCCTTATCAGCCTGCATCAGCTACCAAAGGTTTGATGGCTGGTGCACACTCATAAAGAAGAAGCTGCGGCGGCGGTGCGGAAAGGGGAATACACCGCCGCCGCAGAAACAGGGGGAGGCGTTTTAGGTGCCATTGCGAAGGTAGGCGGCCAGCATATCTATAAACTGTGAATTTGTCGGCGGCTGCGACAGCGGGCATCCCGCAATGTGATCCAACAGGCTGTGATCCGGCTGCCTCCAGCAGGCCTGCACAAGAGTGCGCAGATTTCTCTCCACACAGCTGCTTGTGGTGCGGAAATGCTGCGCTGTTTGCTTATAAAGACACTTCGTGATCAGCAAGACATACTCGGGCTTCTCCTGTACCTGCTCCAGCATATATACCGCAAAGTAAAATCCCGACAGCTTTCCGGATACGCCCAAAAGACGCAACAGGCGTTCGGCATCCAAAGACGCGTTCTTTTCAAGTTCCGAAACATAATAAACTAACGGCATTGGTACTCCTCCTGTCTTGTGTATTTTGAAAGGCGTTCATCAAGCCGTCGCGGCGGCCCTCTTGCCGGGTATAGAAAGGGAGGCCGTTTCTTATATACTGATTTTACACGATTTATGGCTATTTGTGACATGTATTCGTTCTACAATGGTCTACGCAAATGCGGCGGGTTTTGTATGTTTTTGTCGTTTTTTGCTTTCTCAAAGCTTCGCCGGTATGGGAGTGCTTGCGTATTATCTATTATCTTGCTAACATCACATAAGGAAGTAATCTGAGAGAATTGACCGAATATAATCTCTGTGCATTAGTAAGGGCAAAACAAACGCCAGCGTAGAGAGCAAAAATGCTTTTTGCGCTGGCGTTTGTTCGACTGCCATATCTGCATATTCGGCTTACCATGATTTTACAAAAGGAAGAAGAAACAATCAGAGGCAAAAAGGAATAACTTGCGGAATTGATTCACGCAAGCTGCACACCAACAATGAAGAGGACTGCTGGTAGCAGTCCTCTTCATATAAATAATCTATTAAGAACGATCAAAAATACTACGACATGAGTGCTGACATACCAAGAAAAGCCGTATTTTCAGGTATACCTAATCTGACCCTATAAGGCACTATTGCTAGCAAGTTCTTCAAAAGGCACAGGAGGTAATTTTGTCCGCACCCGCGTTTTTTTCACATCCAGGCGTATGCCGTACCCGCGGGGAGCAGCAAAAGTAGCACCGACAGCAGCAGCGTCGGAACAGTCGCGCAGCGGCGGGAGAGGAGCATCACCGCTGCGGCGGCCACCGCCAGCAGGAGCAGGCGAATGGCCAGCAGCGCCAGCACCACGCCGCCCACCGTCCAGCCGTCCGACAGGACGGACAGGCACTGCACACTGTTGGCCTGAGCGGCCATGTCAAGGGAGCCGTAGGCTCCCTGCACCGTCAAAAGTCCTGGCAGCCACAGGGCGAGGGTCAGCAGCAGGACATAGCCCCCTGCAATGACGCATTTCCACCGCACCACGCTCCTTCGGCGGGGGCTGGCCGTCAGCAGGGCGTCCACGCCGCTCTCCCGTTCCCCGGCGAAGCTGCCGAACAGCAGCAGGGCAACGGCCAAAAACGCGCCGCCCAGCTCCAAAACATCCTGCCGCAGGGCATCCGCACCCAACAGCCGCTGATAGCCGGTCTGATACAGGTACACCTGCCCCGGCCGCAGGGCGCGATACTGATTCTGCGCCAGGTGAAAGGCGTCCTCCATCCGAAGCTGATTTCGTATGGGCTCCGCCTCCCGGTCAAAGGCTGCAGCGTCGGGGTACTGCTGCGCCAGCTCCGCGAGCTGCTCATTCAGCCCGTCAAACCGCGCCAGCTCTGATGCCAGGTAGTCGTCCTTTTTCTGGCTGGGCTCACCCGACAAAATCTCGGAATAGTTCCGATAATACACCTCAAATTCACTGCGCTCCGGGGTGAATCGGCCGTACAGCAGGGCGATGACGGCAAAAAATGCCAGCAAGATCCACAGCCCGCACCGGGAGATCAGCGCCTTATACAGCTCATGTCCCGCCAGGCAGGTGTGCCGGGGGCGGGGAAGCGACCATGTAAAGGTCACCCGCCTGCCGGAACCGCCGGGAGTTTGGGCATACAGCGCCGCGCCGCCTATTCCGGCGATCACGGCGAGAGCCGCCAGGAATATCGCACCAAGCAGCACCCGGTCCTGGGGACTGCCCAACAGGTTCAGATACACCGCCTCCCGGCAAAGGGCTTGCCCGTCCGCCAGCTGCCAAAGGCTGAGATTCCGCAGCCACAGCTGCGTGCTGCCCGCCATCAGGGCGGCTATGCCCCCGCAGACCGCCGCGCAGCCAACCGCCGCAGCGGCATTGGCCGCCCGGGCGCACAGCAGGAAGATCAGCGCCGTGCAGCACAGCAGCCACAGGTATTTCAGCCCCGCCGCCAGAGCCAGCAGTTCGCCCACCGTCATCCGGTAGGGGCAGGCGGCGAAGCCGTATAGGCTCTGCACCGGGGCGTCAAGCCCCGCAAAGCCGTACAGAAGCCCGGCGATCAGGGCGTTGACGCCGTACAGCAGGGCAAAGCCCGCCGTGGAGAGAGTCGCTGCGGCGGCCAGCTTCCGCCCGTAGACCCGTGACCGGCCCAGGCGGGTGGGGCGGGTCAGGTTCACAAGCCCCGCCGCCCGCTCATGGGTCAGCAGGGTCAGTCCACCCGCCAGGGGGAACAGCAGCGCCAAAGCGTCCGTCAGATGAAAGGACAGCAGCACCTCCGCACCGCCCAGAAACGCCGCCCGGGGGGTCACGTCCGCCAGGGATTCATAGACCTGCGCGCCCTGCTCTAAGGAGCGGGCGGCAAATCCGTCAAACAGTCCCATTCGCAGCTTCAGGCGGGATTCTGCCGCCAAGCCTGCCCGAAAGGACGGATATTCCTCCGCCTGCCGCACCCGCGCCAGGGCCGCGTCGGCGGCGGACAGCTGGCGGCGCAGGGCGTCGTATTCCGTCCATGCGCCGCTGGCTGACGCCCGGTCCAGCCGGTCCTCCAGGCCGGTGACATAGCCGGGCAGGTCCTCCTGGGCCATGGCCTGACGCAGAGCGGACACGGTGTAGCCGCCGCTGTCGCCGGTGGCGTGGAGGGCAAACAGCACCCCGCTGCACAGCACCGCCAGAAGCAGCAGCAGGCACAGCCGCCCGCTGCCGCCGATCTTCCGCAGCTCCCAGGTCATAGCGCCGCCCCCTCACCGAAGTGGAACAGGTACACATCCTCCAGATCGGGTCTGGCCGGGGCGCAGGGGGGGGGCGGCTTTGCTGCGCTGAGCAGACGCACCAAAATACCCTCCTGTTGGCGGGAAACGCCGCACACCGTGCCGTATTGCGCCACATCGGGGAGCTGCTCCTCCGCCACGGTCAGCTCCCACACCTGCCCCTCCAGCTCCTGCTCCAGGGCGTGGGGGGAACCGCGACGGATGGCAAGCCCTTGGTTCATTAAGATCAGTTCCCGAGCGATGAATTCCACATCCTGCACCACATGGGTACACAGCAGCACGATCTTTTCCCCGGCAATTTCGCCGATGAGGTTCCGCACCGCCACCCGCTGGCGGGGGTCAAGGCCCGCCGTGGGTTCGTCTAGCACCAAAATATCCGGGTCGTGGAGCAGAGACTGCGCCAAAAGCAGCCGCTGCTTCATGCCACCCGACCAGCCACGGATGGGGCGGCCTGCCGCCTCCGTGAGATCCAGCCGCGCCAGCGCCCAGTCCATGCGCCGTTTGGCATCCTCCCGGCTCATGCCCTGGAGGGACGCCATGTAATAGAGAAATTGCTCCCCGGTGAAGCCGGGATATAACGCCTGCTGCTGGGGGCAGTAGCCCAGTCGGCGGCGGAAGGCCGCCCCCATGGAGACGGTGTCCTCCCCGTCCAGGGTGACGCGGCCCCGGGTGGGGCGGAGATTGCCGGTGAGGATGTTCATGAGGGTGCTTTTGCCCGCGCCGTTGGGGCCAAGCAGCCCATATACCCCCGCCGTAAGGGTCAGGTCGATGCCCCGCAGGGCTTCCTTTGCACCGTATCGCTTGGCGACATCGTGAAATTGCAGCTCCATCCCGTCACCCCACTGCCACGGCGCTTTCATAGCGCCCGGCATAGAAATTCTCCTTGGAGATGACGCATCGGCCGTTGTCGCCCAACGCCCGGAAGAAGGAGCCGCCCTCCTGGGAGGGGCTCATGACCATGCCGTGTTCGTCTGCGGCACCCACCAACTCCACGGGCTTACCGTCCTGCAGATCGGCCACCCAAACCCGAGAGCCCGCTTCCGTATCGGTGATGATAAAGGCCTTGCTGTCCATGACCCAGTAGTTGATGATATCCTCCATGGACAGCAGGGTGCGGCTCTCGCCACTATCCAGGTTCAGAAGGCGCAGCTCGTCCCCGCACTGATAGATATGCTCCATGCCGTAGACCTGCATGGGGTCGACGGTCATAAGATATCCGTCCTTGTTATGATCGGCCACAACGGTATAGTCCCCGCTCTCCATATTCCACAGCAGAAGCCGCCGCTGGGTGTTTTGGTGGACATACCGCCCGTAGCTGGCGTTCTCCCCGTACTGCGCCGCGAACTCCTCCGCACTCAGCAGGGACTGCTCCTTCGGCTCCTCCACCACGGCGCCCCAGCGGGCGGAAAAGCCCATCAGCGTCCCGGGGACAGACAGCTCCCGATAGCTGCCGGCGGCAAGGTCGTATAGCAGGGAGCTGCCCTCGGTTCGGCTATCGACCCGCCCGTCCGCCTGCTGCTCTGTGATGCGGCATTGCACATACAGGGTGGCCTTGCCGCAGGAGAAAAGCCCCAGGGTGGCGGTGTAGAAATGATCGTCGGTGTTGTCCCACTGCTCCAGAACGGTGACTTTCCCGCCGGACAGCTCCTTGCGCACCAGTTGCGCGCCGCTGCCCGCGTCATCGAGGGTGGCGTAGAGCACCCCGTCCAAAACGGCGAAGCTGTTGACGTTCCCCACCCACGCCTGGCAGCTGGCGTCCCCGTGGGAGCAGCCCGGCTGGGCGCACAGGGTCATGGTCTGGCCGGAGGCATAGTCGTAGTAGCTCACCGCCCCGGCACTGCAAATATACCAGCCGTCATCGTCGGTGAACACTGCGCCTGTTCCGGCGGCGTCCCGGTTGTCCTTGGGCAGGGCGTGCCCTTGGACGGCGGGGGTGGGGTTTGACCCTTTGATTGGATCCTCTGCGGAGCCTCCGGATCCAGAACAGGCGGTTAGTAGCAGAAGCATCGCAAAAAGCCATGGCACTATGCAGCGTTTCATTGGATAGTCCCTCCCCGGTCGAATTGTGAAATTCGCCCGCCTATCACATTATATATGCAGTAGGCGGGCGGCTTTTGTTGCAAATCAACAGGATAGCTACAAGCTGGATTGTAGCATATTGTGCAAAATATGTCAATATTCTTAAAAACATTTTCTAAAAAAAGTATTGCGGGCCGACGCTGCGGCCGCGACAGACAAAGCCCCCGGAAAGCAGGGCTTTCCGGGGGCTTTGCGCCTATTGGCCGTATGGCGAGGGTCCCTCGATGATGCTGGTTTCGCTCCAGCCGTTGTAGGCCTGGTGATAGTCATACAGGCTGACGCAGAGGGCCGCCACCCACAGTAGCAGCGCCGTCAGCACCGCCGCGATCAGGATGGTCAGCACCTGACGCCGCCGCCGCAGGGCGGCCAGCAACTCCTGGGTGCTCATGGCGTCCACATACGCCGCGGCCACCTGCTGGGGCGTCCCGAACCGGGCTTCCAGGTCTGCGTCCCGGGTTTCGGCGCAGTAGGCCTCCGCCTCGCTGCGCAGCGCCGTCAGCAGCTGCTTTTTGTGTTTTCCGGCGCAGGGCAGATAGCTGCCGACGGCCCGGACGTATCGGTTGACCTGCCGCTGTCTTTCCCGCATGGCGGCGCCTCCTCTCGAATGATGGCCGTCACGCCGGTCATCATGGATTCATATTCCCGGATCATTTCCTCCAGCCGGGCTTCTCCGGCAGGCTCCAGGTGGTAGTATACGCGAGTCATCCGCTTGCCCACCAGCACCCGGCGGTCGGAGATCAGTCCCTGCTCCTGTAGCCGATATAGCACGGGATATAAAGATCCTTCTTGGGTTTTCAGCTGTCCGCCGCTACATCGCTCTATTTCCTGCACCAGCTGATAGCCGTACATATCTTCCCTTCGCAACAATGATAGCAGGATCAGCGCCATGACACCGCGCTGAAATACATTGGGTCCCGAATTGCGTGACATGTCGCCACCTCCTTCATGCAAATAGATTTCTTCTCTTTTATACCATTCAATCCGCCAAAACGCAAGCCCAACTGTGCAAAAACTCAAGACAGACAGGTGAAATACTTTAAGAGGACAGTGAAATAATATTTTTTCGGCCAACAACCTACAGGATCCTCTGCCCTCTATTTGTCGGCATACCACACCGGCCTTGCCGCCGTTTCAAAGCTGGTTTGGTGGGAGATGGTCACACCGTTGGTGCCGGATGCGCAATGCACCACCAGCAGGAGGCCCAGCCAGTCGCGCCCTGCGGCGATGCCGACGTGTTCGTCCTCCGGGTAGAACAGCAGATCTCCCGGCTGCACCTCGTCCCACGCTATGTCTGTGCAGCTAGCGTGCTGCGCCGCCGCGCCGCCACCCTGCCCGATGATGTAGCTGCCGCCGCTGGCGTTGTAGAACGCCCAATCCACGAAGCCGGAGCAGTCCAAGCCGTAAGGCTGCTCTGTACCGGTGGTGTCGCTGCCCCCGACTGTGACCTCTGCCGGCTCGCCCCAGCGGTCGTCCCAGCCCAGCACCAGCGATTTGCCGCCCCAGAAGTAGTCCACCTTGTCCACCAGTGCCAGCGCGTAAGTGACGACCATGCGCCGTTCCATGGAGAGATCGTCCGGCAGGCGTTCCCACACCTCCATGGCTTCGCCGGTGGGTTCCATGGTGTGACTGTCCGCAAGGACGCCTGCCGGAGACAACGCTGCCGCCACCGCGATTACCGGCAAAGCCAGCAGCAGGAACAGCACCACACCGCCGCCCGCTGCGGCTATCGCCTCAATACCGGCGCGAATGGCTTTGCCTGCCGCCTGTGCCATCTGCTCCAGCCGCTGTCCCGCTTTGCGGGCGGCGGCTTTTGCCTGCTGGAGCATCTGCCGCTGGGCGGTGCGCTGGGTATGCTGCTTTGCCCGCTGCTGGGCGGCGGTCATAGCGGTCGCAGGCGGTTTTTGTGCCGGTTGGCGCGGCACTGTGGCAGTGTGCTGCGCCGCGGCGGTCTGCTCCGTTGACCGCCACATATCCCGCTGCTGCACCTGCACCGCCGTTGCCTCCTGCCGCTGCCGCACCTTTTGGGCACGGTATTTGTGCAGGGCATATTTCCGCTGAAGCTGCCGCGTGGCGCGGAAGGTCAGACGGGCGGTATCCGCCGCGCCCTGCTGTGCCTGCTCCGTGGCGTATTCCACCGGCTGACGCTGGTGCTGGGTCTGCCGTTCCTGCTTCTGCTGGGCATAGTGCCGCTGCAAGATACGCACCGCCGTGCGGGGTATGGTGTTTTGCTGCCGCATTTTCGGCTGCTCCATGGCGGCGCAGGTCTTGACGTCACGCATTTTGCTCTCCCGGCTTGGTGGTCATCAGGCGGTACAGCTCCGTGTCGCGGGGCAGCTCATTGATGAACGGCACGAGACAGGAGCCCACCTTGATCAGCCCGTGTCCTGCCGGTGCGTCACTGACGTAATCCATCTGCGCGTCGCTGGCATCCAGCAGCTTGGCCAGCTCAGCACGGTCGGTAGGTGCCTGGTTCAGCAGTATCAAGAACTCGCTGTTGGCGAACATCAACCGCGCCGTATCGGACAGCAGGCACTCCTCCACGTTCTGCGTAATGCCGGTGAGGGTGGCGTAGTATTTGCGGAATCGCTTCCAGCATTTATACAGGAACTCGCTGGAATAGTTGTTGATGGCACTCTTGCCGCCCACGCCGGGGCTGGCGAAGAACAGATAGATCTCGTCAATGTAGACGTGGGTATACCGCCCCTGCTGCCGGTTGCGAATGACGCGGTTGAGGATGCTGTCCAGCATCACCAGCAGGCCGATGGGCTTGAGATTTTCGCCCAAGTCCTGAATGTCGTAGCAGGTGATGCGGTTGCGGGTGTCGATGTTGGTCTGATGGGCGAACACGTTAAGACTGCCGGTGGTAAACAACTCCAGCGCCAGCGCAATTTCGTGGGCGACAGGCTCCTTCTGCCGCATGAGGTCGTCGTAGAGGTCTTTCAGCGTGGGCGGGTCTCCCTCGTATTTGCGGATGTACTTGCGGTAGATGTTGGCAGTGCAGCGGTCGATGATGGATTTCTCCTTTGCACCGATCTCACCTGCGCCCATGAGCTGTTCGCACAGGCTCATGATGAACTCACTTTTCAGCACCAGCGGATTGCGCCCGTCACCGTACTCCTTGGAGATGTCCAGCGCGTTGACATAGCTGCCGTTGGAGGCGGAAATGGTAATGACCTCGCCGCCCAGGGCTCGGATCAGCGGGCCATACTCCCGCTCAGGGTCTACCACAATAATATCGTGGTCGGTGTTCAGTGCCACAAAGCCGATCTCCTGCTTGGCCATCATGGACTTTCCGCTGCCGGACACGTCCGTATACAGACCGTGACCGTTGAGCATCGCGTCGCGGTTGCAAATGATGAGGTTGCGAGACACGGCGTTGACACCGTAGTACAGCCCGCCGGTGTCCATGATCTCCTGTGTCTTAAAGGGCAGCAGCACAGCGGTACTCTCCGTGGTCAGCGTCCGCATAGCGTCGATACGCCGCAGGCCGTAGGGCAGCACCGTGTTCAGCGCGTCCTCCTGCTGGTGCTTCATAGTGGCAAACTGGCAGCCGTGGGAACGCCCGATGGCGGACAGCGCCTCCGTGTCCTGCTCCAACTGCTCCTCGCTGTCGGCAAGGTGAGTCAGCGTCACCAGCGCGTACATCATCCGTTGGTCGCGGGCGGTGAGGTCGTCTAAGAACTCCCGCGTCTCCTTCCGCATTTGCTCCAGATCATAGGGGATATTGGCGGAGAAATTGTTGTGGTGGTTCTGCCGCTGCTGCCAGCGGGTGATGTCGCTCTCCACCGCCATGATGCGCCGGTGCATCTCCGACACAGCCTCGTCTGTGGCCACCGGCACAATGTCGATGGACAGCATCATGTTTCGGGGATAGTCCATCAGCTCGGTAATCATAGTGTCCTTGATAAAGCTGGCATACTCCCGCAGGAACAGGGTGCGGCCCACGCGCTCGTCCACGGCGTAGTGGTCGTGGAAGAATTGCAGCGTCTCCGGCGCGATGGCGTCGCGGAAGTCGTGGCCCCGCCGCTGAGCGGTTTGCAGGTCGAAGGCGAAGGCCGATTCCTGCCCCACGCGGAAGAAGTCGTGGAACAGCCGCAGGCGCTCGTTGAGGGTGATTTCCCGTATGCCGGAATCCATGCGGCCGAGGCCAGCGGTCAGGTCAGTTCCCACGCGGGCGAAGAAGGTGCGGGCCTCCTCGATGCTGCGCTTGGCCACGGACACAGTGATGTACTTCTCCTGCACCAGATTGTTGCTGCCGGTGGCCTTGTCCAGCAGAATGCCGTTGTACTCGCGGCGCATATAGTCGCGGCTATCCTGCCGGTAAGCCATCAGGAGATTCCTACTGAACTCCTGCCGGTTAAGTTGGCGGTTCACCAGTGTCAGCTTAATACCCGCGTCGATGGGCAGGCTGTTGAGAACGCCGCAGTAGCTCAAAAACAGCTCCATTTGCTTTTCCGGCGAGGCCACGGCATAATTGATGTCAAAAAAGCGCCAGGTCTTGGAAAACCTGCCGCTTACACGAAAGATACCGTCTTTATAGATGCGCTTGATGGGGATGGACTGCTGCACGCTGCGTGGGATGCGAAAGGCGTCCCGTTCCGTGCTGCGGCCTTTGAATAGTTTTCTCACTTCTTGTCCTCCTTCTCCCAAAGGTCGTATAGGTAATTCTCGCTGTGCCACAGCCGCCGACCGGCCAACAGGAAATTGGTCTTGCACCATGCCCACAGGAATTGCTCCAGCGTCAGGCCGTTGTAGTGGAAGAAGCCTGCTGCCGCCATGGGCGCAGCGCCCACGATGCACAGCCAGCCCAGCGTCTCGCGGTCTAATACGCCCCGCAGGGCGAAGTACAGCCCCACCGCCGTACCCACGGCCAGCAGCGAACAAATAAGCTGCCGCGCTGTCAGGCCGAAGTAGACAGTCTCCTTGTAGCTGCGTATTTCTTTGTTGATTTTGATTTCCATGTGTGTATTTTCTCCTAACTGCTATCGCCTAAAGCACTTGTTTTTCTTCCTTAAGATGTTATAATAATCACATACTAAGTTATGGAGGTGCGTTATGTCTTATTTCTGGGATTGCAACGAGCAATGTGAATTTAAGCGTCTCAATGGTCGGCTTTATCTTTGGGTCATTCATACTGATCACTCGCACAACGGAATGAAACCACACGTCCATATTCTTGATCTGACTGCGTTAAGCATAGGGCAAGCTGAAGTTGAAAAGGACATGAACACTTACTGTGGTATGGCTAAGAACATTGGCAGAGTTGAAGCATACCCATATTATGGATAAGAGGAGCGGCTTCAAGCCGTTCCTCTTTGCCTTATTGGGGATACTAACTAACGGCACTTCCCATCACATCCCAAACATCTCCCTTACCACGCGGTCGGCACCCTTCACCAAGCCCACCAGCACCAGCATATTGAAGATCACCTCGCCCAGATAGCCCCACACCTGCGCGACTACCGAGCCACCGCCCAGCACCACTGTGCCGCTGGCGGCGAAGGCCGAAAACACGATACAGGCCAGCACGATCACCGCGCCCTGCAGACACACGCCCATATAGCTTTTGAGAAAGGCGCGTCCCATCTGGGACATGCCTTCTCCCGCAAAGGACGCCAATGCCACCGGCGACAGCGCGGCATATAAATAGAGCTTAAAAAACCGGCCATACACGGTGAGGATCATCAAAAACGCCAGCACCGTAATGACCAGACAGCCCAGCAGCGTTACCAGCCACAGGGGAATACTGGCGAGGAAGCCCACATCCCCGATGGCCGTCACTATCTCCGTAGGCAGCGACACAGCTGCACCGTCGATACCGCCCACGCTGCCGGCAGCGGCGGAGATGATACCGGCACAGACCGCAAAGATGTCCACCATCAGGTCGATGCCGTAGGTAACAGCCAACTTCGCCATGACGAAGTAGATAAAATGCCGCAGGATGTGTTCAGGCCGTTGGAAGTCCCGAAAGCCGGCGCTGCTGCGGAAGATGCCGATGGCCAGAAACAGCACCAGCAAACCGTAACCGATGCCCTGCATGGCTCCATTGACGGTCTGGATCGTCTGCCATATCGTACCACCCTTAAACGCCTGCGGCGATTGGGTCAACAGCGACCACATCTCCGTTAGCTTGTCGTTCCATACTCCAAAGGCATAGTTGAGATTGTCAATGATCCAGTTGTTGTCCATGTAATATCACCTCTACAGCAAAACGTGAGATGCAGACCACCTCTACACCTCACGTTTTAAAATTAAATTTTTTCGCAGCCTATTTCAAACTTGTTGTTTACAAGGATTTCTTGTTTGAAAGTTACATCCGGATATTTCGCCTCGCCAATGCACTGAATTATTGATTCTCGTGGTGTTTCAGATAAACGCATACCAAACGTTATACTTGTTAGCCATTCTTTCGGATATGTAAAGTAGTATTCACGCGTATTTGCCCCCGCCGCAAACTTACATTCACTATCTATTGGATAACACAAAAGGACTCTATATTCTTGCTCATATTTCCAACAGTCTGGTTTTGATAAAAGCGCATCGTAAACAGGATAATCATTCTCAGCAATCCCATCCGAAAAGATAATGGCTATTCTTTGGGCTTCATAGTTTACATCTCCGCAATGGCAAAATAATCCGAAATTCTTATGAGAGAAAATTACCGCATCACTCCACGTCACCTTGCTACAAAAGCTATCTGGAAAATCAAATTCCAAGCAAATGCCTCTATGATAGTCGGCATAATGTGCCCACATAAGTTGATTGTTCTCACTTTTTGAAAGGCAAAGCATTATCGCGTACTCTAAAGAAATGCCAAACGGCATTACCTCCAAAATTCTCTTTCCTCTCGGTTCTTTCCAAACATTCTTACCGAGGTGGGTAGAAAGTATTTCTTTGATTTCTTTCGTATTTGGAGTTACTACATTGCCGTTTTCTCTAAAAGTATAAGGCGCGCCTGCTTCCAAGGGATCATTTAGTGTAGCTGGATTAGTAAATCTCAAACGCGCACACTGCAAGTTTTCTATCATTCCCTTGTATAGCTGAGTCCCATTTTCTCTATCAAGTGCAGGAATATATCGGTATAATTTCATGAATGCATCACCTCCCTTCTATTATAGTCACAAATTCCTACTTTGCAATTAGCAATCAGTTCTTTACACCGCGCCGATCAGCGTCAGGATCTCCTTGGCGAAGGTAATAAGCAAGCCACCGAACAGGCACAGCAGGCCCTGCGTCCGCTGGCTGGCGTCGTGGCTCTGGATGCTCATACCCACCTGCACGATGCCCCAGCCAAGAATGATGATGCCGATGGCCTTGATGATCGAAAAGATGAAGTCGGACAGATTATTAACGATGCTCAGCGGATCACTGGCGGTAGCGTAGGCAGGTACAACGCAGCACAGAAGCAGCGCACCGGCGCAAACGCTTCTTGCCATGGTTTTAGTTTTCTTCGTTTTCATGTTCGTCCTCCAAAAATGTGAAATCGTCCAGTGTACGGAATGCATAGGGCAGATCCGGCAGAGAATAGTCCGGCACAGGCGGATTGTGGATATAGGGCTCCGCTCCGCCGTCTGTGGTGCGCTGCACATTGGGGTGACGGCGAATGTCATACTTTTTATCCCGCGCCGGCTTTTCACCGCGGATAAGCAGCAGGGCGTCATCTGAGGGCAGCATCCGTATCTCGTCCGGCGTCATCAAATCGCGCCCGGTCTGCTGAAAATTCACAGAGCTGGAGCCGCTGCGCCCTTTCGTCTGCCCGCGGGTGCGGGTATGTACCGTTTCTTTTCCCAGGAGCTTGGAAATAAATTCCAGCGATGTCGGCTCATTGCCGCCGCCGAGGAAAAGGAGGGTATCGCAGTTGCCGATGACGCTTTCCCATTCGTCCTTATAGAGTGCCTTGATGCTATGAATGTTCTGCACAATGATGTTGATGCCGATGTTATAGCTGCGGCAGGTGGCCAGCACCTTGGGATAGCTGTCCGGCTGCGCCACATTGGCCCACTCGTCCTGTATGACGCGCACCGGCACCGGCAGCCGCCCGTTGTACCGCTCATCCGACCGCAGGTAGAGTTGCTGGAAGCACTGGGTCAATAGCATACTGACCAAATAGTTCATGCTGCCGTCATTGACAGGAATGATGCAGAAGATGGCTCGCTTTCGCTCACCCAATGAGGCGAAGTCCATCTCATCCGTCTGCATCATGGCCGCATACTGCGGGAAAATAAATGCCGCCAGCCGGACGGAGGCGGTTACAAGAATGGATTTCGCTGTCTTGCCCGCTGCCTGCTTGTAAACCTTATATTCCCGCACTGCTACATGATTCGGCTCCCGCTCCTCCAGCGCTTGGAACAGCAGATCCAGCGGGCTTTGATATTGCTCGTCCTCCTCCATGACACGCGCACATTCCAGCATAAACATCAGCATTTCAAAGTTCTGCTCCTCCTTGGGCGCTTCGCTGAGCAGATACAGCATCAGCGCAGAATCCAGCGCAATTTCTGCTTTTTCCCAAAACGGATCGTTGGACGCGCCCTTAGGCGGGGTGGTATTTTTTACCAGATTGTCCATGAGCTTCAGCACATCCGGCTCGTCCCGGATGTAGGTGAAGGGATTGTATCCATCCGACTGCTGCGGATGAATGAGGTCGAATACCTTAATGTCATATTTTTCCTGCTCCAGCAGGCGGCCAGTGCTGTGAAGCATCTCGCCCTTCGGGTCTATGACCAAATAGGAGCAGTTGACGCTCATAATACCCGGTTTGCAGAAATACCGCGTTTTGCCGGAGCCGCTGCCGCCCACCACAAGAATGTTCAGATTGCGCTTGTGCCGATACCCGTCCAGCCCGATGGAAATGCGTTTTGTCAGGATGGCATTTTTCCCTTTCGGATCGGCGTACTTCTTATTCAGCGCACGGACGCTGCCCCATTTGGCAGAGCCGTATTCCTCGCCGGGGCGGCGGTTTTCATAGCCGGAATAGTAGAGCGTCACGGCCAGACCGTAGCAGGCCAATGCACCGATGATGCATTGTGGAGTATAGCCCGTCCAGTGCAGCAGCGTTGGGTGCTTTAGTACATGGCTGAAGCGAGTCATCAGGTCGAACAGGTTGGTATCCTGTTTATAGGCTGCGGCCGCTGCAATCGCGGCATAGAGAACCGGCAGGCATAGAATCACCCATGCGATTGGTTTAACTTTCTTCATATCACCACCCTTTCGCACACCACCACATGCCGCTGTCGCCCACCGCTGGCGTAAGGATGGCAGGTCAGCAAAGTCAGCAGGTCGCGGTTTGACTGAATTTTAATTTTCTCCACCTCCTGGGGCTGGATGATCTGGATGTCCGTTACGGTATAGGTCAGCGTTTCCCATAGATTCGTCAGCTGCACGGTATCGCCCACCTGCAGGCGATCGATGTGGCGGAAGTAATCCGCACCGCGCCAGCCTCGGTGGCCTGCAATGACGCAGTTGGTGTTATCGCCGCCAATGGGCGCTGACGTGCTGCCCAGCACCGCCGCGCCGAGGGCAAGATGTTCATCCGATGCGCCCAAGTAGACCGGCATGGTCAACTCCATGGCCGAGATCTCCAGCACGCCGATGATCTCGTCCTCGATGCCGTAGGCGGCAAGGTCAACGGCAGGCTCCTCGCAGGCTTCCAAGCTGGTCAAATCGTGCTGTTTCTCCGCATAAAGCTGGCGGTTATATGCCTGTAAGGCTGCCAGCAGCTCGGGATACGGGTTTAGCTTGCGTTCTTCGAGGAAACTCTGCGCCGCTTCATCCGTATTGGCTTGCAGCCTGTGTCCGGTGAACACCGGCCACAGCAGGACGCAGACGCCAGCCGCAGCCAACAGCGCCGCCAGTAATAGCTTCTTTTTACGCATAGCGCTTCCTCCGTTTCACGATGAAGTACCCGCCGCCGACCACTGCCGCTGCGCCGAAGCTGATACCCAATCCCGTCAGATAGTGCCGCGTCCACGAGGAGGAAGCCGGTGTTGCAGTGATTTCTTCCGCCGTTTCCGGCGTGTACGGCACCCGATGCCCCCGCACCAGCAGCCGATGGGTATTGACACCAAACGGCGTACAGGTCACCAGCGTTACCAAGTCTTTTCCGCCCTCGATTTGCAGCAAACCGGTGTCCGTGGGCAGCACAGTAGCGATATTGTCTACCTGATACGCCAATGTATCGCCCAGCACATGGATGTAAAATATGTCGCCCTCTGCAAGCTGGTCAATGTCCGAAAATAGCTTAGAGCTCGCCATGCCGCTGTGGGCGGATAACACCGCGTGAGTGCTTGCACCGCCCACTGGCAGGGACATGCCCACCACATGACCCACGGATTTTTCCAGCGTGTCGGCGCTCGTGCCGTGTTCCACTGGCAGATACACGCCGATTTTCGGAATGTCCACATAGCACATGACGCTGCCCACCGTGAGCTGCTGATCATACGCCAAGGGAGGGGCCGAAGCCCCTCCCTCTGTGATGGCCGCGCCGGACAGCATGGCGTTATACTGCTGCGCCGCCTGGCGCTGCCGCTCTAACTCGGCGGTATTCGTATCTTCAATGGCTGCGGTGTAGGCGGTTTCTATATCCGAGTGGTATTTTTCGCTCAGGAGTTCTCCCACCAGTGGGTAAAGTAGAAGCCCCAGCGCCACTGCGCCGCAAGCCGCCGCCAACAGCCAGCGCTTCACTGCTCGTTACGCTTGCGGAACTTCACCACGATGAACGCCGCCACGCCCAGCAGGCCCACGCCGCCGATGGTGAACATCCACGTTCCGTAGCCGCCGGTTTTGGGGAGGTCAAAACCGGGGTTGTTGATGACCGTCAGCGGCACGATGGCATTGCCCTCCGTCATGCTGATGTCCTTACCGTTGACGGTACCGGTGGCGGTCAGCAGTTTGGCACCGCACTGCTCACAAGCGCCGTTTTCCGAAGTCTTGATGACGATCTTGACCGCTTCCTTGAGGAGAATATAACCCTTATCCGTGGCAGTCTCGGTCAGGGAATAGGTGTCATCCTCCAACCCCTTCACCACCACATGACCCTGTGCGTTGGGAACGAAGGTGGTAGCGTCCGCTTTCTTAGCGGCGAAGCCCTTGGCGTAATACACGCCGTCCTTCTGCTCAGCAATCACATACACATCGTCGGTATCGTTGTGCAGCAGGAACTTCACGTTCTGCACCTTGCCGCCGTTGTCGCTGAACTGCTTGAGAACGTCGATGCCGTAGGTGTAGACATGGCAGCAGTCCTCCAGCGTGTCAAAATAAGTGGTGTTGGTGCGCTTCCAAGTCAGCACGACCTCATTGGGGTTGTCGGTATCTCCCATCTGGGCGTCGGCGGTCAGTGTGGCGGCGTAGGTGATGCGCATGGTGCAGTCGGAATAGCCCCGCTTCACGCTGTCGGTGTAAACGCTCTCAGACTCGTTGATCTCGGTCAGACCGGCCTCGGTCATGCGGATGGTCATGGTGTTGGCAGTATCGTCATAGGTCACGGTGAATTTGCCGGAATCCTCCGCCCAAGTGGTGATCTTATCGGTGCAGCCAGCGTCCTTGAAGAACTCGATGACTACATCCTGCTTATTGTAACGGATGCCCTTGGACATGGTATCGACGTAAGTATACTCACTCAGGCTGGTCGCCTTGGAGGTAATAGTGGGCAGGGTGCTGATGATCTGATAGTCGACCACATCACCCACTGAGGCGGTGGTGGTGTGGGCGTAACCGTCCCCAATGTCTGTCAGGCTGCCGCTGTTCTTGCCGGTGGAATTTTTGCTCTCGCGCACGGTTTTCTCCAGCGTGGGGTTGCCGGTCTGGTTTTTGGGATAGACAGTCACATCATAGTTCCAGCCTGTGCCGTCCACGGTGGTCATGGGCAAGGACACGAAGAAAGGGTTGCAGGTAGAGGTGACATTCTCCGGTACTCTGGTTTCGACAACGAGGTACAGGCCCTGCCCAAGGTTTTCCGCAGAGGTGTGACCGGCAGCGTCCGTCTCGGTCATGGCCGTGCCGTTCTTGACCGCAGCTTCCAGCGCATTTTTCACCGTGGTGGCATTGGCAGCCAGCGCAGCGGCCAGCTTGCCATTCAGCACATCGCTGGTGTAGTAGTTTTTTCCGTTTTCGCTCTTGTAGGCATCTGCGGCGGTCACGCCGATGGCGGGCAGCACCGCGTCCGCGCCGTCAAAGCCGTACAGCACACCTACCCGGCGCCGACCATTCACCAGCTCATTGTTCATGGCGTTGTCCGCCACTCTCAAATAGGTGAATTCCACGCCCTGCACGGCATATTTTGCCAGCTTGTCGATGACGGCGTCGTCATGCAGGCCGGTGCTGACATAGGATTCTGCGTCCCACGCGCCGTCCGCGCTGGCCGTGGTGATATCGTACTTGTAGATGTTCAGGGACGCTCTCTTGCCGGTGTTGATGGTAGGCTCTGCGGCAAATGCCGTGGTCATGAGGCCGATGGCCATAAGTGCCGCCAGCAGCAGCGATACTATGCGATGGTTCTTTTTCATGTTCAGTTGTTCTCCTTCCTGATATTAGATTTTTTGCAAAAATAAACACCCACGCAGAGCATGAGTGCCGCAAGCAGGAAATATGTTGTGAATCCCGTGCCGCCTGTGAATGGCAGCTCAAATCCTGCATTGTTGCAGAGGGTGATGGTGATGTCCGCTGCATCCGCCGTCAGCGTGCCCACCTCCACCGGCTCAGGCAGCAGGGTATATCCGACGGGCGCTTTCGCCTCGGTAATGCGATACTGTACGCCGGTCTTGAGATTTTCCCACTGGGCAAGTCCATCTGCACCGGTGGTGACACTGCCGACTTCCGTCCATGACTGTCCGTCCGCAGAGGTTTCCAGCAGCAATTCCGCCCCGGCGAGAGCCTCGCCTATGGCATCTACCTTACGAACGGAAATGCTGCCCACCTTGTTGACTTTGAACTGGATATACGCCCACACGGGATCGGGCAGGGTGGTCAGCGCGGCACACGACTGGAAGTCGCTGCCGTTGCTTGGCTCCAGCAGCACGGCCTCTGTGCCGTCCACATCCAGGGAATAGCCTTTTTCGCTGCTGACATAGCCGTCCAGCTTTTCGGCGGCCTCCTTGGTGGCGGTCACTGTCAATGTGTTGCCTTCCTGGCGGATGGTCACGCCGCCGATGTTGCAGCCAAAGGAATACTGCGACAGCACGCCGTTGGTGTCGGTGCCCGTTCCTGTGTACCGGCTGCCGTCCCAGTCCAGCTCGATGGCATTGCTTTCGCTCAACTGGTTTCGGTACCGCACCGCAAAGCTGGGGAGCTTACCGTGCTGCATCATGCGGTCAATGATGGTGTCATAGGCTTTTCCTACGCCCGCGTCCACATAGCGGAACATCCGATGGCAGGTGGTGTCGTGCAGCGTGTAGGGGTAGGTGGGGCTGCGGTAGCCGCAGACAAATTCCCAGATAATGGCTTGGGTCGCCAACTGCGCATAATCGGGATTCATATCAAATGTATAGCTGCCGCCGTGGCCGTAGGCCAGTGCCAAGGTCACCGCATAACGCTGATTCCAGCTCAGAGCGCTCCAGGACACGGATGAGTAGCCCAAGGCAGACCCCGAGGAGGCTGCGGCAGGCTCCATGCAGTAGGCAGGCACCGTCTTGCCGGTATCACTCCTTGTAAAGTATTTCAGCTTCGTGCTGATGAATGGACCCCACTGGGGCACATTGGATTTATCCTCATAGTAGCGATAATTGCTGCCGCCCGAGATGGTGCCGGAGATGGTTTCAGCGTGAGCTGTCACAGCGGACAGCCCCATGAGTGCCGCCAGCAGGCACACCAGCGTCAGCAGCTTGGGAATGGTTTTCTTCATAATATCCTTTCTCCCAACGCAAAAGCCGGCAGCTCACGCTGTCGGCCTTCTGTTGGGTATTCGATTTTATCCGTACAGCACCACCACGATGTACTCGTCCGATGCTGCGCTATAGCGCACGGTGCAGTTGAACCGTGCATAGGCTCTGACGGCATTCGCGCCGTCCATGGCTGCCAAATACTGGAAGGTGGCGTCCACATTGCCCCGTACCGCGCGGTTTAGTGCCTCCTGCCCGCCGTTGGCCGCCAGCCACGCCACGCTGTCTGCCGTGCCGGGGAAGTAGCTGGCATTCTCCGCAGTCAGGTCGGTGTCGATGGTCACGCCGTACTGCGCCTTCGCATACTCGTTGCCCACCCGCACGGCCGCCGCGATGGAGTAGATGTTCCCGCTGGCCGCAGACGGTGCAGGGTCAGGCTCGGGTGTCGGCGTAGGAGCAGGTTCGGGGGTGGGAGCCGACGGGGGAGTTGCTGTAGGCTCTTGCTTAGATGTTGCCGGCGGCTCAGGTACAGCAGGCTGCACCGTTTTGCCGGATGCAGGCTGCTTTTCTGCCGCCTTATCTGCTGAATCATCCGTTTGCGGTGTGGACTTTGATGACTCCACACCGGCATCTGTTTCGGTAGCCTTACCCTCTGCCGGCAGCAACGGCGTATCCGCCGCTTCTGCCGCATTGTCGGTTCCCCGAACTTGAGGCAATTCTGCCTGTGCAGAGTCAGGTGCCTGTGTTTTGCTTTGCACTTGTGCTGCACAGCCCACCAAGAATATCGCGCATAGCGTCAATGTCACGCAGAAAGCGGTTCGTTTCATAGCAGCATCATCCCTTCGTACTAAGATGATACCATTATGCGGATACAAGGGTTTGCTGTCAAATTTTTGCTTATCTCTGTTCGTGCTCCTGGTCGGCAATGGTTTTGGCCTGCCGTACCATCTGTTCGGACACTTTCTTCAGCTCCTGCATCTTTGCTCGGACGGATGGCTTTTTCTCAGATGCCATCTCGGTAGAGATTCTGGCACCATTCCCGCGCTCCTTGGAGCTGTTCTCGGACGGAGCGCGGGCACTTGCTTTTTTTGCGGCGTCCTCCCGTACTGGCGCGGGATAGCCCATCCGTTCAAAGATACGGTTGATCTGCTTGGCATCCTTGGCCTTGGCCATGATCTCCACTGTGCCGGTTTTCTCCACCTTATTGATAACGGGATAGAACAGCACCCCGTAGCGCTTGCTCTCCATCTGAAAGCCTTTCAGATCCTCCTGCTTGACGGAGAAAATAGTCAACTCCTCGCCGTCCTGGATCAGCCGCTTCAGCCCCGTCTTGCCGGACAGCTTTGGGTTGTCCTTGGCAATGGCAATCAGCAGAGCTGCCAAATTTTTCGCGCCCAAGCCCGCCAGTTTAACGGCACTCTCCGTAATTTGGATACCCTCTTTTACCACCAATTCGGCAGTTTCACCGCTGGTATTCATGGCGTTTTTCCTCCTTTTTGACTTGCTTTTGCCGCATGGCTTCCGCCTGCTCTACTTGTTGGGATATATGCGGTACATCCGCCAATATCCCGTGGCACAGGGTCAATTCCCTGCGTTTCTCCCGCAGGGAGGCAGTCTGCCGGTCAATCTCAGCGCTGCACCGCGCTTTGCCTTCCTCATCCGCTGCTCGCCTCCTTTCCTGATAGAGTGGTTTTCGCTGTATGACGCCTGCTTCAATCTCGCGCTCCAGTTCGCCGGTACGGTTGGCCAGTTCCTCCGCCGTGGTGATATGATTTGACCACAGGTAAAGAAACTGCCGCTCGTACCGTTCCAGCTGAACGATCTCCTGCCGCATGGAAAAAGGGACACACCGGAAGCGGGTCTTTTTTCGTGTCCCTCGCAGCAGATACAGATACCGAAGATAAAGAGCCTGAAAGCCTGTGATCTTTCGTTTCGGCACGGTTGGGTGCTTGCTCTTGATTCGGTAACGCCTGCCTTTACACTTTGTGACAGGGGCAGGCGGTACCGCGCCTTCACGCCGGGCGGCCAGTCGGATGCGGATGTCCTGCTCCGTATACCCGTTACCAAGCCTATCCAGCCGGATCGCTCGTTTGCCGCCCGGCGGCAGCACGGTCACATATTTGCGGTTTGGCTGGTTCTGCACCACATAACCAAGCCGCCGCAGGAGCATCAGAAATGTGTCAAAGGTGTAGGCGTTCTCGATCACGCGGTCAATATCAGCGCGGATGATGCTGCGGATGGTGGGCTTACCCGTGTTTTCCGCTTTCCATTCGGCATAGTGCTTTCCTTTGCCCTGCGGCGCGATGACGGATAGCCCATTCTCTCGGCACAGCGCATCGGATGCGCCTCGCACATCAAAATAGTAGCTGCCGGGGCTGCTGTGATATTTTCTGCCGTCCACAAAGGATACGGAATTCACTACAATGTGATTGTGCAGATGGGCTTTGTCCAAGTGTGTTCCGATGACCGCCTCATACTGACCGCCAAAGAGCTTTTTGGCAAAAGCCATGCCGATACGGTGCGCCTGCTCCGGCGTCACCTCTCCGGGTGCAAAGGACTGGATGAAGTGATACCCTACCACATCGCCCGCTTTTCCGAAGCAACGCTTTGTCTCCTGCATCTCGGCATAAGCTGTTTCACAGCTCTCACAATTAATGGCAGACGCAAAGAAATGCTGCTTTGTTTTCTCTGAATTTACAGCGTAAGTAATGCCAGCGTCCAGCGTGGTCTTTTCGCCGTTGATGGCGTAATTCACGCGCTTATCCAGCCGGTCGCGGATGGCGATGATCTTAACAATGGCCATATCAAAGGCGTTTCATCGTCCGCCAAAGCAGACCCTGCATTGCCTTAATGTGGTCGATGTCCTCCATGCGGACAAATCCGCGGGCATTGGCCACCTTGGCGATCTGATTGATATTGACCGCCATGCCGGAAAGCTGGCGCAGCAGCTCCGGCAGTTCGTCGGGCGGACGGGGGCGCAGCTCCGCCCCTACAATCAGCCTGCGGAGTACCGGCTCCATTTTTAGGCCGGTATCTGCGGAGAGCTGCTTCAAGTGTGCGTATTCTGCGCTGTCCAGCCGCAGGGAAATTCGCTTTGCAATTTCTCTCATGAGTTTCCTCCTCGTTTTTAATGGGGGTCTTAGGGGGCTTGCCCCTTTTAACAAGCGCATTTTGCTGTCAAAATGCTATGCTTGCCGGGACAGCGGCGCTATGCACCGCGTCCCGCGTTACTGCGCCGAAAAAAGAAATCAGCGGACTGCGCAGTGCCGATACTGCAGCAGGTCATTGTAGTCTTTGCCCCGCAATGGCGGCTTGTCGATGACCTCATATCCTGCCAGCAGCTCCTGCAGTGCCGCTGCCGCCACCCGTCCCGGTTCGTCATTGTCCAGGCACAGCACGATGCGGGATATATGGGGTGCAGCTTTCAAATACTGCGTAAGTGCCGGCGGCAATCGTTGCAGTCCCTTACCGGAAATGCCGCCCAGCGCCAGTGTATTTGCCTTGCGCCAGTCCGAGCCCTGTTGCTTCAGCAATGTCAGATAGGATAGTGCATCAATGGTTCCTTCAAAAACGCACAGGGTCGATCCGTTGCTCGGTGCCAAAGGTATAGCAAAGGTAAATCGCTTGTCGCTGCCTGCTGCTTCACCGACAAACCGCTTTTCCCGCTGCGTTCCCCGCAGTATGGCATAGGCAGGCTTACCCTCTGCAAAGCCAACAAATATGCAGTTATGGCGGACAGCATCCTCATAGAGCTGCCCGTGCTTGATGCAGTGGTTGATGATCTCGGCGTCAATGCCGCGGCTGCGTAAATATGCAAAAACACGCCGATTATCGGCGTGTTTGGACGGCAGCGTAAATTCAGTTTTCGGATACAGTACGGCAGGCTTTGGCGGAGGCGGTATGCAGGGCGATTCTCCGAGGATGCGCTGCACAGCCTCCGGAAGCCATAAGCCCTCTACCGCGGTCAGATAGTCCAGAGCATTTCTTCCACCGATCCCACGCGACCACCAAAACCATTTCCCGTTGGAAATTTTCAAAGAGTCATGGGTGCGGGTGGCGTAGGTGCTGCCACTGATATGCACCAGCTCCTGCGGCTCGAAGCAACGCAGGTAGGTCAGCAGATCCACCTCCCGTGCAGCAGTAAGCTGCTCCTTGGATACATAGGGCATGGTTGTTCACCTCTTTCGGGTATGAGAAAGGTGCAGACATTTCTGCCCGCACCCTAAGCATTTTTAGTTCCATTTCTGATTGCTTCACCCATCTAATTCGCACATAGTTCATACTGATTTATGTATCTTCTGAGCAAAAGAATACTTAAGAAGCAAAAAGTCACTCTTAATTGAGGATATCTATCCAGTTCATCGGAAAACCCATACATGAAAGAATCTTGTTCGGAGGAATCTGCTTTGTCTCATTGCAAAGACATGCCAATGCAGAAGATATATTCGTACATGTACAAGCAAAGTCTTTGGCATCAAGCAAATACTTAAGACATATCAGTGCCGCAAAGAGATCCGTTTTTCCTTGTTTATACAGCCCTGCTTTGGTTTTTGATATTCCAATAGTGGCATGAATGGGGAAGTTTGGAATAGCGCGTTTATCTATTACAGAGAAATCATACAGCCGTTCACTATGCGCGCAAACATTCCGAACACGGGTCAGCATGTCCAGCATACCAATCAGGTCTTCTGTACTTACCCCCGGAAACTCTTTCGCTACATTGCTCTGTACAGATGATTTGCACAAACTGTACATTTTTGAGACATTGCCGAGTGTAAGTGCTTTCACAGCAACCCATAACGGGACATTCCCGTGCTTGTCCCATTGATGTTGAATGTATTTGTGATCAGACGGGGGGATTACAATGGAAAACAGTGTTGAAACCAGTTTTCTAATTTCTGCCTTTCGTTTACCTTCGTTTTTCGTTCCCGGCTTCTCATCATAGCTTGCCGGCGAAAGGTATGCAGCCTGATCATCTCCGCACAAAGCCACAAAGGAATATGACAACAGCGACTTTATATTCTTTTCAACAATCTGAATTGCGTGAAAGAACTCATCTCTCAGAGTATCGTCAAACTTATAGAGCGCCAAGATATCATCGATACGGGTATCTGGCATATATGTCCCATCCGCTTGCTTGAACAGTGCTTTGTAACCTGAAATCATTGAGAAGTAGCTATACTTTTTGAGCAGAGCGATTACTTTTGCCTCATCTTCCTCAGCAATAACAAGCTTCTTTTCATCTCTCAGTTTAACGACTAACTCTTCGTATGTTTTGAAAGGCTTGTCTTTCATCTTTCTGTCGACTCCCTTCTAATGAGAAAGGGAACTTCCTTACGGAAGTTCCCTTTCTCGGCTACACGCCCCGCAAGCATGTGTAGCACAATCACTATGGGTAATATAGCAGAATACGCACCTATTGTCAAGCTTTCTCGCTATGCATTTACGCATTCTTACACATTTTCATGCATTGCCCTACACTGAGCTCGACGGCGCTTGCACTGTTCCCATATTACCCACTATAGTATATGCGATTTAATGTAATAGTTGCAGCATATTGTGCAACAACTACTCGTAATTCGAAAAAGTTTTTCTGGCAACATCCTTCTCTCTACCTTACCCTTCCCGTCCGCATTCGATGGGCATAGTTCTGCACGCTATACCGGCGCATATAGTCATTTTCCGTGGGCACGGCGCTGTCCAGATCGATGCCCTCCAACCGAACATCCCCCGGTTCCAGCACCTCCTCTACCGGGATCACGCGGATTCTCGCCCGACAGTGCAGTGCATCGCCGAACACGCCGCCTACACTGTGAAAGCCTCTGTCACCGCACACCCACAGCACCTTTGACCCTGCAGGCACATCCCCGAAGGGCTGCTTGAGTATCGCCACAGAGCACGGCTCTGCGCCGGCCACCCTATAGTACCCGGCGCTTTCCGCCCGCTCGTATGCGCGGATCAGCTTATCAAATTTTCGCTGCGGCTCCATATAAAACCAGCTCTCCTGATACCCCATATCGACCTACCTTTCCAAATCCGTTGTTTTTCTTGCCGGCGGCTGCTCACAAGCCTCCGGTGCTTCTGCATCCGCCACGATCTCCGGCTCACGCTTGTCGATGTTCAGCAATGCGTTTAGCTCCTCCAATCGCAGCAGCTTTGCCTTCAATTCTTCCTCTCGGGGGAAGGGCTTCAGCACCTCCGCTTTTGCCGTTTCCAGTTGGGAGTGCAGCTCGCTCAGCTTTTCTCGGCAAGCCTGCTCCTTTACCGGCAGACTTTCCAGCAGATTGTCCATGCGTTGGATATTGCCGAATACATCCGTGCCCAGCGTCACCACATGGCGCAGCTGTCCGATCATGGCCAGCCGGTACTCCTGCGAAAAGCTGTCAAAGGACAGCTCCAGCGTCAGGCCGCGGTAAAGGCCGATCTGCATCGGCTCCGGCGTCAGCATATTCTGGCAGAGTGTCAGCAGCTCCGTGCCTGCTGCCTTTTTCTCGGCATAGACCTTACCCGCCAGCGTCATGGGGGAGAATCCGTCCGCGTTAGGCGCGGTGTGCGCCTTGACCGTGGCAATATCTGCGCCGTATCCGGCAAGCCTTTCCTGTGTTTCCGCGATGGACTTGGGAAAGGTTTTGCTGATGGCGTCCTCCAGCGCATACCGCTGGCTGAGATGATTGCCTTTCAGCAGTTTCAGCTTAGATACCTCAATGTCCAGATCCATCTTTTCCTTGATGAGCGGATTACCACTGGCCAGTGCTTTGATCTCCGCATAGGAGAGTGCCTGCTCATCCACATCCTCGGCGGAACGCACTGGGCTCTTGCTGGTCATGATCTGCGCGATGAATTTCTGCTTCCGCTCCACCAGCTGGTAGAGATAGGCATCGAAGGTGCCCTCGGTGACATAGCTGTAAATGTCCACCTCAGCATTTTCGTTGCCCTGCCGGATGATGCGTCCCTCCCGCTGTTGGAGATCTGCCGGACGCCACGGGCAGTCCAAATGGTGCAATGCCACCAGCTTCTGCTGGCAGTTGGTGCCTGCACCCATACGCTGGGTGCTGCCCAGCAGCACACGCACCTGACCGGCGCGCACCTTGGCGAACAGGTCTTTTTTCTGCGTCTCCGTCTTGGCGTCGTGGATATAGGCGATCTCATTTTCCGGCACGCCCATCGCTACCAGCTTACTGCGGATGTCGTCATAGACGCTGAAAACACCGTCGCCCTTGGGCGTGGACAGGTCACAGAAGATCATCTGCGTGGAGTGCTTTTCCGGCGTGCGCCGCCAGATGTCAAATACTGTCTCCGCGCACTTAACCGCCTTGCTCTCCGGGTCGGCGGGCAGCATGGGATTGATGAGCCGCTGGTCTAATGCCAGCTTCCGGCCATCGTTGGTGATCAGCAGCATGTTGTCCACGCTGCTGTCCACCTGCTTGTTGCGTACCTGCTCGGCCCGCTCCGCCAGTGACGCCACCATCTCCTTTTGATACTCGGACGGCTTCAGGGCGATATTGTGGTAATTCGCCTCCGGCACGGGCAGGTTCAGCATATCCGCCGTTTGGATGTCCGCCACATTTTTGAATACGGAGATCAGCTCCGGCAGGTTGTTGAACTTGGAAAAGCAAGTCTTGGCGCGGTAACCCGTCCCCTCCGGGGCAAGCTCGATAGCCGTGACCGTTTCACCGTAGTTGGCAGCCCATGCGTCAAAATGCTGGAAGCCCTGCTCCTGCAACGCTCCCATTTGCAAGTACCGCTGGATGGTGTATAGCTCCACCATGCTGTTAGAGATGGGCGTACCGGTGGCGAACACCACACCCCGTCCGCCTGTAATCTCGTCTAAGTACCGGCACTTCATGAAAAGGTCGCTGGACTTCTGCGCTTCCGTCTGTGCAATGCCGCTGACATTCCGCATTTTGGTATAGAGAAACAGATTTTTATAGTAGTGGCTCTCGTCGATGAACAGCCGGTCAACGCCCAGCTCCTCGAACGTGACCACATCGTCCTTGCGGCTTTGGTCGTTCAGCTTGTCCAGCTTATTCTGCAAGCCTTTGCGGGTCTTTTCCATCTGCTTGATGGTGAAATTCTCTGCTCTGTCCGCCTTGGCCTCCCGGATGCCCTGTATCACCTCATCCATCTGCTGCTCCAAAATAGCCCGCTGCCGCTGGATACTGACGGGTATCTTCTCAAACTGACTGTGTCCGATGATGACGGCGTCGTAGTCGCCGGTGGCGATGCGTCCGCAGAAGCGTTTGCGGTTCTTTGTCTCAAAATCCTTTTTCGTGGCCACCAGCACATTGGCGGCAGGATAGAGCTGCAAGAACTCGCTGGCCCACTGCTCCGTCAGGTGGTTTGGCACCACAAATAGGGACTTCTGGCACAGGCCCAGCCGCTTGGATTCCATAGCCGCCGCCACCATCTCGAAGGTCTTACCCGCACCCACCACATGGGCCAGCAGGGTATTGCCGCCATAGAGGATGTGGGCGATGGCGTTCACCTGATGCTTCCGCAGGGTGATCTCCGGATTCATGCCGGAAAAGTTGATGTGGCTGCCATCATATTCACGGGGCCGGTTGCTGTTGAACAGAATGTTGTACGCCTTGCAGATCTTCTCCCGCCGCTCCGGGTCTTTCCATATCCACTCGGCAAACGCTTCCTTCAAAAGCTCCTGCTTGCCCTGTGCGATGGCGGTCTCCTTCTTGTTGAGCACCGCCACACGCCGCCCATCTCTATCATATTGATAGTCGAAAATTCGGACCTCTTTCAGGTTCAGACTGCTCTCGATGATCTCATAGGCGCTTGCCCGCAGCGTGCCATAGGTGTTGAAAGCCTTGATATTGCTCTTATCCTTGCTCTTGCCCTCAATGCGCCACTCGCCGGTGATCTGGGAGTAATGCACCTTGATATCCCACCGTGCACGGCGGGGCGTGTCCAGCGTCTCAAAGATGAACTGCCGGATATACTCCGGATTCAGCCATGTGGCACCCAGCCGCACGGAGATCTCACTGGCGGTCAAGTCCACGGGCTGCACCTTCTCCAATGCCTCCACATTGGGAAGGTACTGCGGCTCCGATTCTGCTTTTGTCCTCACCTCTGCCAGCTTCCGCCGCACATTGCCGGACAGGTACTCGTCGGCGGGCAGGTATTTCTCGCCGCCCCTTTCCCCGTAATCAGGGTCCAGAAAGACGACGCCCTGCAAGTCCGCGAACAGGGTGTCCTCATCCTTGCCGGTGAGCTTTCCCATGTACGCCATATCCACACGCGCCTTCTCCCCGATGGACAGTGCCAACGCTTCCACCGCCGTGTCCACCCTCTCGGCAGGCCGGTGGCTGCGGATGGTGCGTTTGGTGAACAGGTCGGCTTTCCGCTTCAGGCCGCCCTCCTCGTCCAGCACCTCCAGCGAACACAGCAGGAAGTAGGAGCTATCCTGGTCAAAGGAGATGGCGTTGCCGCGGGAGTTGATCAGCCCATACTCCCGGGTAAATCGGTCATAGAGGTCGTTCAATTTTGCCTGCTGCTCGCGGATGCTGCTCTCCGGATAGTCCTCGGTCTGATACGCCAGCAGCGTCCGCACACAATCCCGCAGGCCGATCATGCCGCGGATACGGCTCTCGGCGGTCTTGGACACCTCCACCGGATTCATGCGGCTGTTCTCGCGGTAATAGAGCTTTCCGTTCACCAGCGTGTAGGAGAAATTGCGGACGGTAGGGTCTGCCTCGATGGACTGATCCTCGCCCTCCAACTCCTCCCCGCGCTCATAGGTGGTGATCTCGCCGTGGATATTCTGCACGGCGTTGGCAAGGAGACTGTCCAGCGGCTGGTTGGGGAACGGCGTACAGGTGGGTTCCGGGCCATACGGTCCCGATACCATTTTCATCTCGCCCAGCACCATATCCGGGTGGTCGAGGAAATAGCGGTTCATGGTGATACCGTCGTCGTTCGTCCCCAACTGCACCCACTCTGGCTCAATGTCCACCATGCGGTCACGCTTTTGCAGGAACAGAATGTCCGATACCACCTCCGTACCCGCTGCCGCCTTGAAGGTATCGTTGGGCAGGCGGATCGCGCCCAGCAGCTCCGCCCGCTGCGCGATGTACTTCCGCACATTGCCGGTGCGCTTATCCATGGTGTAGCTGGAGGTGACGAACGCCACCACGCCGCCCGACCTCACCTTATCCAGTGTCTTGGCGAAGAAATACTCGTGGATGGACAGGTTCAGCCGGTCATAGCGCCGATCCTGCACCTTGAACTGACCAAAGGGAACGTTGCCCACAGCCACGTCAAAGAAGTTGTCGGGGAAATCCATCTTTTCATAGCCGCGAACGGAAATACTGCTGCGTGGGTACAACTGACGGGCGATGCGTCCTGAAACGTCATCCAGCTCCACGCCGTAGACCTTGCTCTCCGCCATGCTCTCCGGCAGCATACCGAGAAAATTGCCCACGCCGCAGGACGGCTCCAAAATATTCCCCTGCGAAAAGCCCATCTGCTCCAGCACGGCATAGATGCTGCGGATAACCACAGGCGGCGTATAGAAGGCGGTCAGCGTGGATTCCCGCGCCGCGGCGTACTCTGTTTCGGACAGCAGCCCCTTTAGTTCCTCATACCGGCTGTGCTTGGGGTCGAAGCAGTCCGCCAAACCGCCCCAACCCACATACTTGGCCAAAACCTCCTGTTCCTCCGGCGTGGCAGGACGGTTCTCCGCCTCCAACTGCTTTAAGAGCCGGATGGCCGCCACATTGTTGACATAGCGCTGGCTGGGCGGCGCTGCGCCCAGAGCATCGTCGGTGATACGGTAGTTGACGCCGCCCGCGAACAGCGGGGCGTCGGCTTCCAGCCGTTCTTTTTTTCTCGGCAAGTTAAACGCAGGCGGCATAGCCGCCTGCGTCGGTTCCTCTGGCGGTGGGGCTTCCTGCTCCGCTTGCCGTAATCCACTGTCGTGCCGATGGTTGAACAGGCTGAACGTGCCGTCAACGTATTCCGAAAGCTGTTCCCTCGCCCGCTGGCCAGAGTCATAGTGCCGGTCGCCCTCGTCCATGCTATCCAGATAGGCAGTCAAGGCTTCCAGCATCTCCGCCGCTTTTGCCTTATCCGCCAACTGCTCCTCAATGACGGGAACGGCGTCATAGTAGTCCGCGCCCTTGGGGTACGGTCGCGGTGTATCGTCCGGCGCGTCGGAAAAGCCGAAATATACCGTCCTTGCCAGCTCTCGCAGCTCATACTGCGGTATTTTTGCCACGGCATCCTCACCGGGGAAACGTTTCTGCGCGATGAGCCTTTCATACTCCTTGACCACGCTGGGGATGGTCAGCGTGACCTCACCGTACCGCTTACCGGCATATTCCCGCTGATAGGTCAGTCCCTTAGAACTTCTCGTATAGTCATATCCGTCGCGCCCGCCGCCGCTGTACTCACCAAAGCAGCTTTTGATGAATTTCTGCTGTTCCTCTTTTGTGTGGGGGTAACAGAAGAAGGAATACACCGCCAGTTGGCTGTCCACGGAATCCGCAAGAAAGAACTGGTCTATCTCATCCTGCGTGATGAACATTTTACACCGGCGCAGGAAATCCGGCTGCGCGGCAAAGCTGCGCTCCGGCAGATCAATTCCGTCCAGCACCACGCCGATCCGGTGTGTATTATACTCAGACAGTCGAAAGCGCATGATGCTGCGATCCTGTTCATAGGCACTCAAAAAAGCATGGTATTCCTCAGCCAAAGCCGCAAGGCCGCCCTCACTCTTGGCAAAGGCCACCATATCCTCGTTCAGCTCCGGATAACCCTTGTGCTGGTCATGGATGGCCAGCGTCTGAGGGAACAGGCCCTGTGCGCGGCCCTCTTGGGTCAAATCGCGAGCGGTCATCAGCAGGGCGTCACCCATCTCAAGCAGCACCTTGTCCTGCGCCTGCTCCAGCTCTGGTGCCGAAAGGTACGTTCCCGCCTCCAGCAGCTCCAATATCCGTGCCGACGCCTGCTCCCACGTCACCGTGGTACGGCAGTGACCGGCGCGGATGCTGTCGCCCTGTGCCAGATGGATACCGTCCTCCATGAACCACACGGCATATTTCTTACCCTCATATTCAATGCCGCGCCCGTTCTCCGCGCCAAACTCACGACGCAGGAAAGCAATACATTCCGCTTCCGGACGCTGGCGCATATAGAACACTGCGATCCGCTCCGCGCTGCCGCGGCTGTTGCCCGCCGTATACAGTGTCTGGTCGATGACCGTCTGCGGCACTGGGCGAGTGGGGAACAACTCACCCGTTCGCTGCGTCTCCGGTACTTCATAGACCGCCGTGCCGCCGTTCATACCAAAGAGGGACATTTGCTCCGCCATCACCGGCGCGTTCTGCAAGCCCAGCTTGATCTTATACGCGCCGCGCTCAATGAGGTTTTCGGTCATTTCCGTGACCACGCCCCATGAAAAAACGGACTCCGCTGTGCGGGAGAGATAGCTGCCCTCCCACATCAAGAGTCCGTCTTCTTCGGCGTGGTAGCCCACCCGGACTTTGTCCGCGCCGGCCAGCACCTCCACCCATATATCGTTGTAGCTGTTCTTCAGAAATTCCGTGCGCGTCGCAATATCCCTATTGGTCTGAAAAAACGCAAAAATCTCCTGCCGGGTATGCTTGCGCCCGCCATCGTCCAACAGTATCGCTTCAATGAGGTGTTCATCCAAAAACGCCGGAAGCTCTGCGCTCCCGGCGTTTTCGTCTGTACTATTCAGCTGTAGATCAGATCGTTCAGCACCGTTTCCTCCGCGCTGTGCTTCAGGTTGTTCATCAGCCCCGTCCAACGCTGGGGATTGGCGGCTTTCAGTTCCTCCGTCACGCCCTCGTTCTGCGCCATCTGCGCCACCAGCCGCGTCACCATCTTCTCCGCCGCCGTCTCGATCTCCGCCAGATGTGCCGCCAGCTGCCCGCTGGTCTTGAGATTCGTATACAGCACCCTGCGATGCTTCTTGATGTACTGCCTCCGCAGCTCCGCGTACTTGCCCAGATGCGTCTCCGGCTCTTGGGGCAGCAGCAGGTTCGGCAGGCGAAAGCCCTCCTGCACTCTGTAGGTCACTTCCATGTTCTGCGCTCCTTTCTTTCTCGGCGTTATTTTGCTCTTTGACAGCATCATAGCTGATTTGTGCATCCTTTGCAAAAAATTGCTCCCGCCGCGCCTGCATCACCGTGCGGCTGATCTCCCGCAGGCCCATCTCGGCAATATCGCTGGTGGCAATGCCCAAGGCATTGATGGTGCTGGGGGTATCAAAGGAATAAATACCCTCAAAATCCTCCGGCAGCAGGTAGGCCATGGCAGGCAACGAAAGGCGGGTCATCAACATATAGGCAACGCTGCTTTGCAGCGCCCGCCTGTATGTGACCTCTGCATTCAGCATGTCCAGCTCCTCCAGCATACTGCCATCCCGGCAGTCCAGCAGATCCCGCAGATAGTCCGGCACATTGTCCGCCACGGCATTGCGGCTGGCAGACAGTATGGCATCCGGCAAATTATCCTTTTCGGACAGTGTACCAAAGGTGGCCTCCAGCGTCTCGATGACCGGCTCCGTATAGGCCGGTTCCATCGACCAGATGGGAACGGGCCGCGAGATGCGTGTGGCATGGGTGTCCGTGATGTCAAAGTAGTGCTTCAGACGCCCTTTTCCATGGGCTTCATCCATGACAGCAATACCGGTAGCCCCGGCGTTGACCCACCGGCCAAACTGCCGGTTCCATTTTTCCAGTTCCAGCACCGCCGTGGCATTGGGACGCTGGGCGTAGATCAGAACCTGCTCGTCAAACGGGCATTTGTAGTTATAGCACGCCGCACACAAGAAACCCGTCCAGCTCTCATAATCGCCGGTCAGCTTTGTCAGTGTGCGGCTATATAACTCCGTGATAAATTGAAATTTACTTGCCAAGGCATTGCCTCCTTCCTCAAAAATATTGGGAGTATTGGATCTCGATTACCGTGCTTCGCCCCGTTCTTTCAGCTTTTGCAGTCCCTTCAAGAAGCTCGGCACTTCCTGAAAGCCCACAGCATCCACATAGTAAGCATTTCTCTTGCTGCCGCGCTTGACCACGATCACATCGCTCTCAGATAGAGAGCGCATTTGTCGGTAGAAAGGCCGCGTATCCGCATTGTGCTTCCGATATAACTCCTCCAGCGTCATGTTGGGGGCCAACACCCCGGCAAAGGCTTTGCGGTAATGGGCAGCGCGCAGCTTGCCTTTAGCGTTCTCATATCGCATAAAGGCGTAGTCCACCTTGGCCACGTTGTCGATCTGATATATCTCATAGCAGCCCGCGTCCGCTGGCTGCTGTATTGGATCAAGCGGCTCATACACCGTGCCTGTCCGCTGTGCCATCTCCGCAAACTCGCAAATATGATAGACATTACTGCCGACCAACGTGTGGTAGTCGTCGATATAGGTACAAAACCGTATCACGCTGCCGCCATCCAGCCGCATCATGACGATGCTGCCCCCGTCTGGGATGTAGAACAGCGTATTGTACTCCGCATCAATAAAGCGAATCCGGCGTTTGCTCTTATCCGGCTCCGGAAAGGCGATAACGCCCATGATATTTACCGGCTCACGGTCTGTCATTTTTCTTCACCTCGCTCCTTTTTCTGTGCAGTACGGTGCTGCTCGTACTCTTTCGCTTTTTCTTTGGCCCAATCAGGCAGCTTTTCACGGTCAGCGATACCGAGAATATCCGTTCTGTCCCACCGGCATCTTTTGCCAGAATACAGTTCTTCAAAATAAATTGCGCGTCCGCGGGAGCTGGGAGAACAGCCAAAACCACCCAGCGCATATCCGAGCTGGCAGTCCGCAGTGCGATACTCCGGCGCAAGGCTGGCGGGGCGGATGATCACCAGCTTTCCTTCTAGGGATTCATCCGAGCATGGCAGGCAATATTCCCGTCCTAAAACAGTTACAGGCATTGCACGCTCCACTTGAAATGCTCTCACCTTCTCTGTCTGTTTCTGCAAGCGCTGCAAGAACACGTCCATTATCTCAACATAGCTCTCACTGCCAATGGCCTCCGAAAAGCGCTCATTGCCCAAAAAGTCGTAATCCTGATAGCAGGTCATGTAGGTGGTATCTCCCGGATTATAGCCGATCAACATTGTCGTACCACCCATGCGAAAGGATTGCATGATCTCATAGTCACCAGCCATCCGCGCAGTTTCTTTGTCAGCCATATCGTCTTACCTTTCCTTGCCCTTTGATAATCTCTGTTTTGTCTCGTGCTCCTTGTTCTGCCGGTACTCTTTTTGCTCCTGATACTCGCTTCCTGCCCTTTCACAGAAGTCCTCGATCATCGCCGCACGGTCTGCTCCGTAATGTCCCCAGAAGAAGTTGGGCGGCCCATCTTCGTCGTTCTTGCAATTGCGCTGCCAGGTAACAAACGGGGCAGGCGCTTTCGGGTGTTCGCCCAAAGCAAATTCGGCGTTTCCCACGCACACCCGCGCCGTAATCTTATAGTCTGCGTTGATAATCTCACCAATGACATAGCTGTAGCTTTCCAGCTCCATGGTGTAGCTGCCGTTCTGTGCCTGCTGCGCCTTCACCGGCATGGCAGGTACACCGCAGACCAAATCCGGCTGCATGACAAACTGTGACCTCGCGCCCAGCAGTTCTTTAGACAATGTCGATATCGGCAGGTACATTTTCTCCCGCCCCATGATCTTATAGCGTAGCAGGAAACCGCTAACCGGATAGTATACACTTATGATAGGGTCTTTGATGTGCCCTTTTATCATGGCGGAGTTTCCGTATTTTGCATGATCCAAGTACCATTGCGGGTCGGCTCCCGGCGTATCCCAGCCAAACATGGAACCTGCCATCATGGCAGTTTCCTGAATATCCGTAATGCCGCGCCGCCGGTTATGGCTGTCTACGATATCACGGTTTTCTGCGCGATTCCCGGTGTCCCACTCCGAGCGGTAGTAGCCACGCACGCCGTGTTTAAGTACAATCAGCTGCCCGGTGGAGGGCAGCGTAGAAAGGCAGGTATCGGGCAATTCATTTCTGCGCATTTGTTTCCTCCTCATCTTGCTTGCTCCTGCTGCCGTCTGCGGCGCCAGCCCTCCAGCAACTTGATGATGACCTCCTCCATCTGTTTGGGCGTATAGCTGGGCGGAAAGTATTTTTGCAGGCGGTCGTTCCGCAGCGTCACCTTCCGCTCCAGCGGCTTTTCCTCCCGCATGATTCTGTCGATAATGTCGTTCCCCAGCTTGCCCTCTGCACTGATCTGCTTGAGCCGCTGCGCCTGATCCACAGTGGGGGATACCTCATCCCGCTCCATGAGAAACTGGAGGTAGGTCTGTTCTTTTTCGGTCAGGTGGGAGATATAGTCCGCTGCCGGAACGAATTTCAGTTTCCCTGTGTCCACCGCCTCCATCAACGGCGGAATCAGGTTTGTCAGGCGGATATAGCGTTGGATTGCAGTTACGTTGTCCTCCGCTTGTTCAGCCAAAATCTTTACAGATGTCATGCGATTTAACTTCTCTCCATTTTGGAGAGAAGTTAAATCCGTTCGCGCCCCCTGCCTTTTCATGGCGTCCAGCTTCAGCTTATACGCCCTTGCTTTCTCGCTGGGCAACAGGTTTTCCCGGTTGATGTTGTAGTCCACCACCAGAATGTCCGCGTCCTCGTCGCTGTAATCCCGCACGATGACCGGGCGGGTGTCCAGCCCCACCACCTTGGCGCAGTAATCGCGCCGGTGGCCGGAAATGATCTCATACCCGCCCTCGCTGCGGGGACGGACGATCAGCGGCTCGGCAATGCCGGTGCGCTCAATGCTGTCCATCAGCCGCACCAGATCGGCACTGGGCCGGTCTACGGAATACGGCTGCCGCGCATAGGGGAACACCTGCTCCGCCGGCACGATCTGTACCCGCTCCTGCTGGTCGGCTTCCCGCTCTGCGTCTGTTTTGAACAGATCATCGTACCGGGTCAGCTCTATGCCGTTTAATTTGCGGGCCAAGCTGCAACACCTCCTTCGTCAGCGCGGCATACGCCTGTGCCGCTTTCCCCCCTGGGTCATGCTCATAAATGCTGGTTCCTGTGACGCTGATCTCCGCCACGCGGATAGAACGGGGTATCTCGCTGGCGAATACTCGGCTGCCGTAGTTCCTGCGTAACTGCTCACTAATTCCCTTAGCCAGCGTGGTGCGGCTGTCCATCATGGTCAGCAGGATACCGTCCACCGTCAGGTGGGGATTGATCTGCCGTTTGACGCGGGCAATGGTACGCATGAGCTGTTCCAGCCCCTTGGCAGCCAGATACTGCCCCTGCACCGGAATGATAACGCTGTCCGCCGCGGTCAGTGCGTTGATGGTCAGCATCCCAAGCGAGGGCATACAGTCGATGATGGCGTAGTCATAGGCCGGTGCCACCGTGGACAGATACTGCCGCAGCACCGTTTCCCGGCTCATGATGTTCACCAGCGTTACCTCCAGTCCCGACAGCTCAATGTTGGCGGGAACAAGATCGATACCGGACGCATGGTGCAGGATACCCTCGCCGGGTGCGATGGGTTCCTCGTTGACGGTCTTGGTCATCAGGTCGGCCAGTGTGGGAGAAAGCTCGTCCGGCTGCCGCCAGCCCAGCATTTGGGTGAGATTGCCCTGGGCGTCGGCGTCCACCAACAGGACTTTCTCGCCCTGCTGGGCAAGGCCGACACCCAAGCTGGCAGCTGTGGTGGTTTTCCCCACGCCGCCCTTCTGATTTGCCAGTGCGATGGTTTTCAAAAGCACACCTCCATTTCGTGCAACAAAAAAAGAGCCTTTCGGCTCTTGCTCTGACAGTATTCTGTTCTACCCGCTTCCGCCGCTGAGGTCATGGCCCACCATCAGCGCGTAGTGGTTATCCATGGTCAACGGCGCGTTATACAGCGCGGTCAGCAGATATGGCTTCACATGGCGCACCTCGGTGGTGTTCTCGTTGATCCGATCCAACACATACAGCAGATGTGCGCCGGTCAGCTTCAGCAGCCTTGAACGCACTACCTCCGCTGGCAGCTCTTCTCCCGCCACGCGGAGTGTAGGCTTTGTGGAACACACGGTATCCAGCATCAGCCCCACAAGCTCGTCCAGCCGTCCGCGATCTACCTCTGTATAGCCGACGAGATAATCGTAGTCCACATTGGTCATGATCTGCTCTCGGTATGTCTCCCGTCGCTCCATTCCGCTCTCCTGTATAGGCTTGCCCTTATGAGGAAAGGACGGGAAGGACTTAGTAGAATCCGTACTTAGTATTTCTTTACTTTGTTCTTGTATATTTAATTGCGCGGGATTTTCCTGTTCAGGTTTTCCCAAGACAGGTTTTACCTGTTCAGGAAAAGCCCGTTTTGGTGCGTCACCGGTATTTTCCGCCTGAACGGGATTTTCCCGTTTAGGTGGCTCCAGCTCTCCGGGCTGCTCCAGAATGGTATATTCGATGCCGCCCAGCGTACCGTCCGCGTGGCGTTCCCGCTCCCGCACGATGTACCCCGCGCCCTCCAGCTCCCGCACCGTGGCACAGATGCTGTCCACGCCATCCTTACAGATGCGGGCCAGCCCCTTGGTGGTGTAGTCCCAATCCTCCGGCAGCGACAGCATCAGGGACAGCAGCCCCTTGGCTTTTAGCGAAAGCGACTTATCCCGCAGATGATAGTTTGACATGACGGTGTAGTTCCGCGTTTTCTCCACTCTGAATACCGCCACGGCGTGTTCCTCCTCCCATATTGATTACCAAACAAGAAAACCGCCTGCCCTCGCAGACGGTTTTCTATGTAAATGAGTGTTCCAGATCTTTCTCTTTGCTTTTGCCTTATAACAGTAGCAATATTCGTTTTGGCGCGTTATGTCGTTAAAAACTTCAAGTCTTTGAGGTGAATACACACCGCAAGAGGTGGGCGTCAACCTGAAGGAAGGCTACAACGGCGACCTGACCTCCCGCGAGGCCGGTTCCGTGGGCGGCCAGATGGTCAAGAAGATGTGTACCATACGAACTGCGAACTATATCCGTAAGGACAGGACTGCTGCGGGGCATGAGATAGAGGTTCGGTACATAGCGGGGATTGTTGTTTAGATTCTTTAATCGCACAGATGCCGCCCAATGGCCATTCAACCACAGGGCGGCATCTTTTGTAACGGAACAGCAAACAAATTGATGATCATTGACACTATGGCAAAATTATCAGCAAAATATTGCTTTGCCAGTATTTATTACCCCACTCATATATCCTAAAAAATCATTGTAGCCTAATGTCCACCGATACACGCCGGGAGCAATTTCTTTTAGGTTCCACCGTTTGATTTTGTCACGCCTAATGGATACAGATTGCCTCTGCAGCGTTTTCCAGTCACTTCTTCCATGTGCAATTTCCTCCGCAAGTGACAAATTTACAACCGCAGGAATGGTATCTGCATCGATTACTTCAAACTCACGATCTACAGTTCGAAACTGCATCACATTTTCCTGTTCCATGAGCTGTTTGATCGTTTTTATGCAGCTGTCATCTCTGATGATCTCATCGTGCATAGAACGGGTGCTGAGTTCCGGAGTGATCGGAATCTTTCTTGCAAAGTAATCCTTCAGAACATCAGCTGAGCATTCCAAGCTTTTGTTCTGGCTCAACATAGAGTCATCTTGCAAAGAAAAACTCCACATCTCTGCATCTTTAAGTTGGCCATGTCGGTTAACTCTTCCTGCCGCCTGCAAAAGGGAAAGCAACGAGGACATTTCTCTGAAACCTGTTCGGAAGGAAAAATCTACGCCTGCTTCTACACATGAGGTGGCAACTAGTGTCCAATCTCTGTCGGAGGTGTCTTTCAGACGCTGCTTGATTCGCTTGATCGTCTTACTACGATCCTCTGGGGTTAATGCAGTTGATAGATGTTCGACACATCCCCGGCCATACTTTTGTGCCATATCCGATGCAATGACAGCGGCACTCTGAACCGTATTCAGAATCAGCAGCCGCGGCCCAGGAGAATTTGCCACCCACTCAATCAGATCCCGACGACTGACAGGGGACTCCTTGTTAAGAAATGCAATGCGATTCTGCTCATACGCCATCAGCTGGTTCCGAAGATCATAGCGGACTAATTCCGTTACTTTGGGCTGTGCCATGCCTATTTCCTTCAGACGATCGAGCTCCCAATAGCGAACAAGGGAACCTGATGCCAACACCCAATAGCAACTCCATTCGTCTGCCAAAACGTTCAGCCAACGCCATACAAGGGGGAGAAGTTTGATGGGTAGTGCGTTATGTGCCTCATCCACAAAAATCACACTTCCCGGCAGCTCGTGAAGTCTTCGAAGCGCAGAAGGCTGACAGGATGACAGAGTTTCAAAGAAGGCAACTGCTGTTGTAACAATGATTGGTGCTCTCCACAAGGATGTTAGATAACGAGTATCAAAATCTTGAAAATCAGCGCGGGAATGCAGCTCTGCAACAACTTCTTCCGGATTCTCTTCCGGCAGTACCAACGCCTTTCGATAAATATCAACTGACTGTTGGATGATGCTGGTATACGGCAATACAACAAATATGCGGCGAGAGTTTCGCTGGGAAGCTTGCTGCAAAAGATGCGCCATCACAGCAGTTGTTTTTCCAGAGCCGACAGGACTATCGCACATTGAAAATCCACTGTTGATTTTTGCATTTCGGCACGCTTGATACATCTCACTACGCAGGAGGCTGCGTTCATCACCTCCACCGAGCTGGGACACATATTTATCCAACGCGGTAAGCCGCTCTTCTGCGCGTAGCAGCGGCATTTTTTTGCCTGTAGGAGCTTGTCCGTATGCGAGAGCAGTATCGCTGTGGTCAGCATCAGCGAGACAAGAAAGCGCCATACGGAAAAGAACATTTTGATCACCGTCATATGGCTGCGTTTCTTTGACAGCTTGAGATCGAAAAATCATCTCATGGCGACGAAGCAGTTCATCCAGTGTTTCGTCAGTTCGTTTCCGCACCTCCGCGTGTTCATCACGAAAAATTGCTTCTTCCCGTAGAGATTCGGTCTCCAAATCTGGAAGCCCTCTGTGGTGTGAATACACCATCAGCGCAGCATACAGACTATCTTGGCTATCTTGAGACTTCAAAGCGGCGCTTCCGGCATCTACATGATTGATTGGTAAATGGCGCTTTCCTCTATCCGAGCTATGCAGCACGTTTTGGTTTTCATCATCCAATTTTCCAAGATCATGCATAAGTGCACTTTTCTGCACGATTTCAGTCAAGATATCTTTGGCTTTTGCTGTATACTGCTCAACGCCTGCTACATACGCTGAAGCTTTTGCGTATACACCCCGAATATGTGCTTCGTAGGTTTGCGGCGGACAGCCGTCCCGGGAACTATGTGCAAGAAAGGCTTCCATCACAAGGTTACCAGATCAACACAGCTTTCAACCCGATCAAGAAGTTCCTGTGGCAAGGTGATCTTATCCTCATAATCATTCCAAGATGTAGATGGATCGTTGATATTTCCGAGCTTTTTCGGGGTTAATGCGTCAAGCAGCAGATACTCGGGACAACTTCCCAGAATGTTTTTATGCTCGATGTACCACGCGTGACGAATACGGACGTCGGGACGGATTGCAGAGCGATTCTGCTCATACGCATGAGGAATCAGCAGCTTCAAAAGCTCAATGTCCACGGCGGTACAACCACTTTTACCGGCATAGTTCGGATTGACAAAGAACGGCATACAGTATACGCCGTGTGCAACAATGCGATAGGCAAGCGGCGCCATGCCCGCGTTTTTCCCTTCCTGAACGCCGGCCTTGTTTGTGTTCGTTTGCCGAAGAATTTCAATCGGTGCAACGGACACACCCATTCCGAATTGGACGACACCGGTTTTGATAAAACCCTTGTCTCCTCCGTCTTCAAGGAATGTGTTACCGAAAACACGGGCATCCCAATATTTTCGAACAAATGCACTGTCCATGAATTTGGAAGGATCATTTCCCATCTCTGCCTGAATTTGTTTCCTATCTCGTCCGCGATGCTCCAAAATTGAATACCGCTCCGCATTCCCGCTGAACTTTTCAGGAAGTGCTTTGAAGAATGGAGCATCGTGATCATCCAGCAGGTCACGCAGTTTTCGTTTGAAAGAGACTGGAGAAATTTCCCCACAGCCGTTGGGGCGCTGCCGAGGATCACTTTCACGGTCAGGATCACCATTGGGGTTTGAATTGACAACTTCAATCACCAGTAGACCGGTTGCTCGCTTGATTTCTTTACTCATTTGTTGAATCCTCCTCAGAATTTTTTTCACTTTGCTCCTTCTTTGGAAACGCCGCCAGATAACCAATAAATAGCTGTGCCTTTTCTTCATCACTGAACCGGATTTGGGGTGCCCAACTGTTCTGCAGCTTATCCACGATTTGCTCGCAAATCCGATACAGCCACCCGGCACGCCAGCTTTCTTTGTCGGCTTCCATAATTTCTTTCAGACGATAGCTTTTTGCCCACGAATAGTATGGCATGATCCTTTGACTCAGAATGTTCAGGGTACGAATCGGCGCTTCCGCTGCACTTTGAAACAGGGTGCCCCCCACAAACTGCGGTGGAACCTCTCCGTTTCGTACCACCTTGCAGTATAGGGCGTGCAGTTCATCTGCCGCTTTGAGCAGCTGACCATAGAGATACGGTAGACTTTCCATATATTTCTCCTTTCCGATACGCTCGCGATAGAAGAGAAGTCCCATCAGCGCCAACATATCTTTTGCTTTTTTCTGCATTGGTTGACTCCAAGCATTTTTTGCGCTAAGATTTCCGAAAAATGAGCCAATACTCATTGCGCTCTCTGATAACCTGTGCAGATCGGCAGAGACAGACAATTTTGAGTCCATTAGAATTTCTATTCCGTGATATTGGGGAACTGGTTTGAACTTGTCCGTTGCCACCTCACCGCTCTGCTTCCAAAAACGGTTGAGAACATCTGCAATATCCAAAGGATACAGTGTTTTTGGTGTCCCAAACGAAAACGGCGGGAGATTGGCACACCCGAGTGTCCATTCTTCACTGCATTTTTCGAGTTCGTATGGATCTGTTTGGCGGGTATAGACAACCTTGGTACGAGCCTTGTCAATCTTTCTAAGGACAAAGATTGTTATCCGTTTTGCATTGGAATCTGTCCCAATTTCTTTTGTTTGCTTCAATTCTTGGATAAATTGTTTTGCCTGAGAGGAAAATGCTATACTCTTATCGCAGTTTTGCTTGAAGATTGCCGTAAATGAAACTGGTTGTTTTGGCAGGGATGACGGATATGCAAATAGAACTTCGTTTTTATCTGTATTGATCCATGTCGTATCTTTTTGTTCTGAACTGCCTGCCCACTCCAATGCTGCCTGTAAACCCATGCGCATTTGAGGAGAAATCGGATAACTTGCATTTTCGATTTTACCATATCTGGTCTGACAGCGTTGCTTTTTGAACATTGTTCGCAAAGTAACATCAAAGCCACCTGCCAGTTTTACATTGGGCATAGGTTCCTCAATCGCCTGGAATGGAATCCCGAATGCATCATTCAAATTCACTCTGCTTTCTGCGTGTTGAGCAGTATTCGCTGTCAGCAGACATTGATTTAACTCGCATACAAATCTTTCACTTACAGCCGGGGTTCCGTTTTCAATCAGCTTTACAGAATCAAAAGCAACAGAAAGTGAGCCGTAGTCATCTTCTGCACTTTTGTCTTTCTTTCCCTGATAAAAAAGTACGGATAGTGCTAAAGATGTTTGGTCCTTTCGCTCTAACAATTCCCATGCTGTTCTCTCAAGTTCTTTATGCAAACCAGAAGCAGTTGCAAAGAAATTTGTTTCGTCAAGCAGTATTTTAAGTGGCTCATACTGAGTTGCGATACAATGAAGTTCCATAGGCGTTTTTTCCATGGATATCTTGTATTTTCCTTGAAACTTTTTGCTCCAATTGTAAGTGTTTTCTGTACACCACGCTCTCATTTCTGCAATACAACCGTCATCTATTTTTTCAGGATGATTGCCGAGGTCTGCTATTTTCTTTTTTTTAGTATCGTCCGTGATTCGGTATAGTGGTGCAAGGTTCATGCACGGATAACTACCCTTATTTGACCCGTATTTCCGCAGAATCTTTCCAAGTTCTGCATCGACCGAAGAAATGCCGATTACCTTTCCGGCAGAGACTTTAATGCAGACACAAGGTGCGTTGCTGCGAATGTTTGGGATTGGTTGATATTTTCTGTGCCAACTCTGTGTTTTGATGTCTTCGTTGTGGAGTACTTTTGAAAGTTCATACAGCTCATTGATCACAGGCAATCACTCCTTTTCGGATATTCAAGCACTCCGTGATGAATACATAAATCCGTATCAAAAACAGCCTGATATTCGGAGCGGTATCCCTGTTGAAACATTCCGCGCAGCATGGATGGAATATGAATATCGGGAAGCTCCATGCAAACCTGTGTGCTCTCACGAAATGGGCCAAAATAAGATGGCGTAAATTCGCTCCACCCCAAAGACAGCGTTGCATAAGATTGACCTCGCAGCAAACGCCGATTGAACATTTCCTGATAGGCATGCCCCGGTGAGGTCGTGTGGCGATCCCATGTAAGTGCGCTCTGTGGAAGTTTTGACTTATTCGGATTTGGAACCACATCTGCATATAGCCGATAGCAGACATCAGTCAGCACCGTAGCAAACAGTTGATAATTGTTGCCCTTCTTAATGGAGTCACTTTTACGAAGTGGTCCCCCGTAATTCGTTGCATAGGAATGATAATGCGGGACAGAACACAACTCTACTTTCTTGGGAATTACAAGAACAGCCGGGCCCCAAAGAACACTTTCAAACAGGCCGCGCACGGCGGAATAGGTTGGTGCCGGATAGCTGCACGGAGAATCACCGCTGTCTGGTCTTGTCCAAAGTGCAGTATTCCCGGCAATTTCCATGGAGACTTGATATAATTTCAGATTCATGTGCATCGCTCCTCTCTATTTTTACGTTATAACATATTGCCATATGGAAATAAAGGAATACGGAATAAACATACTACACTTTTCTGTTGTTTCCGCAGCTAAAGAAAGAATGCTCCCCAATGATGCAGGCTTCCTTTTGTTTTTCTTCGCACCGGTGGCAAACTGCATTTTTACAGTTTGGGTACCGCCGTGTGAAGAAAAATGTAGGTGTCCAGAGGGATGCAATCCCTTTGGCTCTGGGTTTCCAATAGGGGCGAGCAGCACCCTGTTGGCACACGATTTTGCGCGGCAAAGTCTAGTGTGTTATACCTTTTGCGACCGCGACGCTGGAAAGGAGCTGTCACCGTACCGGACAGACCATTTCCTGTGGCAGCAGAAGGACGGATATTTGCAGGCACAGGAGGCTTGCGGATATTCGTTCTTCGGGTATATGGGGTGCGGCAAAGCGCAGGTTGGAGACCGAAGCTGTGCTGCATCGCCGGGGAGCAAAAGGTATATAAAGCCCGCCGAAGCGACGCGTTTCCCCGAAAGGTCATCGATCATTCATCCATCATTTCATCGATCTTTTTTGAAACGGCAATCCATGCTTCTATGATGGATGCAAGCAAAAATGTTCGCCGCTGCTCATACCACCACGGCAGTTCCAACCACACGTTATCCAGGGCTTGCGCTTCGGTTTTTTTCGCTCTGCTTTCGGACAGATGAAACGCTTCGCCGTCTCCGTCAGCGGATGCTCCTTTTCATCATCGAAGCCAAAGCGATAACGGAGATATCGTTTCTCTCTGGCTTCGATCATTTCAAGCGCACGGTGGATATCGTCGTGACGTTCCTGTGCCAGATAAATTTGCTCCGGTGTCTGCTTGGTGGGATCGGCAATGAAATTATGTTTGCTTCGAACCTCATCTTTTGTAAGCTCGTCCAGAGAAATAATGCTGTTCAGATTCTTCGCCTCAAAGGATACATTCTGTGAGCGGATGTAGTCGATCATGGCGTTCCGTATTGCAGGAGCGGCGTATGTCAGAAATAGGTTTCCGCTGTCGGGGTTGTAGCTGTCTATACAGCCGAGCAAGCCCAACGAGCTTTCCTGTGCAAGGTCGTCAAGTGAAATTCGCAGAGATCGGTTCAACTCCGCTTGTGCGCTCCGTGCTTCGTATGCAGTCTTTTTGATGAAGCGAAGATTGTTTTCAATCAGCAGATTCTGTGCCGCAAATCCCTTGGCAAGCTCGTCATCCAAGTAACCGGATATCAGATTTGTGGTGTTGGCAAACTCCGGATTTTAAAGCAGCGCATTGACCACCCGC
>FR884078.1:0-5577 GCA_000435975.1 Oscillibacter sp. CAG:241
TATCCGTGATCTCCGAATTTTGAACCCGAAAACGAAATTCAAAATTCAAAGGAGATTTTACTATGAGCTGGAATAACGGCTACGAAAGAAGAAAGTTTGAGCAGGTGCAAAAAGCGCAGGCAAAGGAATACCGCAAATGCGGGATGAACGAGGAACAGATACAGGCGATGTACCTGCAAGATTTGCAGGAATACCGAAATAACCGTATTTACGCCATTCACATTCAATCCGTTGAGGAGCTTGAAAGTGACGGCGAGGAAAGCAGAAACGCTCTGCACAAAAAGTTCCTGCTTTCGATGACCTGCACGATGGATATGAGCGAGTGCGGTCGATATGGCTGGATCGACGAAATCGAAAACAATGCTCTATATTGTGCGATTTGCAAGCTCAACACAAATCAGAAGGAGCTTCTGACTCTGCTGTATCGGGATGGATACACACTTTCAGAAGTCGCAGACCGGATATATCACACCTCTGTTGCGGCTGTTTCGCTCAGACTCTCCCGCATACAAAAGCGAATCCGCCAATTTGTTGCGGAGAATGGAGGGCTGAGAAATGACTGATTTCAAAAATCGCTCTCCTTACATGGAGCTTTGCCTGTGCCGCAGATGTGCGGATGTCTACTTCAATGATCCTGCTTATTGGGTCGAGCGCTCAAATCCCATTCAAACGGTGCGGGAGCTTTGTGATGTGTGCAGCCAATACCGTGGCTTTGACTATTCAATTTGGAAGAAGCCCTCGAATGTGCGATTGCCGAAATCGCATCGTTGAGGAGGTGTCCGAAAATGAATATGATTAAGGCAGATAAAGAAAACAATATTTTCGGTGCACTGAAACTCATTGAGCAGCTTTATCTTGACGGCGAAATCCCCGGCTATGTATTTAGGAATATCCTTCAGGAATACAAGGATGATGTCTGCATTGCCGATTTCACCTGTTACAAAAAGGAAAAGCAGGAAGGTGAGGGTAAGTAATGTATGGATTAAATTCCGATTTTCAAAAGAGAGATGTTGCTATATACGCTCGTGTATCGACGGAGCACGAAGCACAGCTTTCAGCTCTCGGTAACCAGCTTGACTGGTATAAGCCAATTTTGGCGGCAAGACCTGACTGGACTCTGACCGCACAGTATATTGATGAGGGTATTACGGGAACATCGGCTGAGAAGCGTCCGCAGTTTATGAAAATGGTTGAGGATGCACGGCAGAAGAAGTTCAACATGATTATTACCCGTGAGGTTTCCCGTTTTGCGAGAAACACGGTGGATACCCTTCAGTACACTCGGCTGTTGAAGGAATACGGTGTTGAGGTGTTTTTCCTCAACGATAACATCAAAACCTTTGACGGCGACGGTGAACTGCGGCTTACGATAATGGCAACGCTTGCACAGGACGAGAGCCGCAAGACATCCATCCGTGTAAAAGCCGGACAGGAGACCTCTATGCAAAACGGTGTGTTCTACGGCAATGGGAATATCCTCGGATACGACCGCGTCGGCAAGGAGATGGTCATCAACCCCGAACAGGCAAAGACGGTGCGAATGATTTATGATATGTACCTGAGTGGAATGGGAGTAACAACCATCCAGTACGAGCTTGAGAAAGCTGGACGGCTGACGGCACTGGGAAAGGAACGGTGGTTTGCATCGTACATTTCGAAAATGCTTCGCAATTCCTTTTACTGCGGCATCATAACCTACCACAAGGAATATACGCCTGATTTCCTAAAGCAGAAGAAAATCAAGAATTACGGTGATTTGGAGTATGTTCAGGTTCAAGGCACACACGAGCCAATCGTAACCGTCGAGGAGTATGAGCAAGTACAAAAACTGATGGATGCTAAGTCGGCGGTTCTGAAAAACCATAACAAAGGAAAACGCAGAACAGGAAGAATGCAACATACCACTGTCTACGGACGGTTGATGATTTGCCAGTGCGGAAACAAATTCAACTTGCGGTTTCATTCCCGTGACGGACGGACAGACGGCGTTGATTACCAATGCTACACATCGGTAAACCGGGGCAGCGTCGCCAAACGCCTGAACAAAGGCATCTCCATTGAGCATTCGTGTGAATCACCCTATATTCAGGGTTGGAAACTGGAAATGATGGCAGAGCAAGTCTTTGACCGGTACATCGAAAATGCAGACAAAGTAATGGACTTGTCCTATGCGATGCTCGAAAAGCACATTGCGGATCAGAAGGAATTGCCGGACAACACAGATGTTATCCAGCGCAAGCAAGGCGAAATCGAGAAGCTGATGAATAAGCGGACAAACCTGATCGAGATGAGAGCCGAGGGTGACATTGATAAGGAAATGTTTCGCTCAAAGAAGCAGGAGATCGAGGATCGTGTTGCAAAACTCACGGAGGAAATCAAAGGCTTGCAGCCTGAGAAGGAGCAGACAAGCAACGAGGACTATTCCGTCAAGCTCTTGGAACTGCGAGAGCGTTTGAAGGAGTACACCGGATTTGATTACTCGGTTATCCCAGAAAGCATTGTGGAGGCATTCATTGAGCGCATTTGGGTGTCAAAGGATGAGTTCCGTTGGTATCTGAGAACCGGAAACAATGCAGAGGGCGAATTTGACCCTGATGACCACATCAAAATCGGCGCTTTTACGCTGACGATCGACGATGCAAAGAAGTATATCTACAGCTTTTCGACCCGCAGGAGAGTCTACAAGTGGGCGGACTTGAATGTGAGCGTGTGGATATGAAATGATTGGCGCTATGTACCGATGGCAGCACAGGCTGCCATCAAGGACCAGCAGTAAATGGTAAGTTGACGCCTGCGGCGCAGGCAAAACGACCGATATAAAAAACGGCCGCACAGTTCACCTGAACTGCGCGGCCGTTTTTTCGCCGCCCGCCCTGGCTGAAGGCCGGCGCATTATTTCCAAACGATTGCAAATTCCCCGGTGAACTGGCACGAATCCTCCACGGGGATCAGCATGGTATCCTCGCCCTCCCGGAGATAGCCCCAGCAGCTCACCCGGGCGGCGGTGTGGGTGCTCCCTGCGTCATAGGTAAGCCCCTGGTACCAGCTTTCGTTGACCAGCGCTATGATATCCCGTGCCCGGGGGTGCAGCAGCCGGCCGCCCTCCTGGGCCCCGGGTCCCGCCATCATGCACAGCAGCAGCGGGTGTATGTATGCATACCCGGCCCACACCACATCCGGGTCACCGACGGCCTGCATCCCGCCCTGGGCAGTGTAGCCGCACTGAAAGCGCACGGCGGTAATGTACCCGACCTCGTCCGTCTCAAAGGTCAGCGATTGGGGAAAGGCGTTCTTCCTGAACCCCGGATAGCAGCCTGTCAGCATGTCCCGCACCCAGGTGCCGTCCTCCCGCAGCCGCAGAGGCGATTCCACCGCCTGGGCCATTTGATTGAAGTTCTCCGCAAACTCCGGAACCGTCAGCCGTCCCCGGTGGACAGGGATCATGGCACTCATCAGGCCGCACACTATGACCAGGATCAGCAGCCCGTGGGCTGCGGGCAGCAGCGCCCACCGCCAGCCGGGAATGTCCCGGCTCTGGCACAGCACCTCCCCCTCCCAGGGCAGCTTCAGTCCGTCCCGGCAGTCCTGATAGCTTTTTTTCAGCCGCCACAGCCGCACCACGGGAATCAGCAGCGCCATGCCGCATACCAGCGCCAGAGCCGTGTAGGCAAAGGCCTCACCCCACTCCGGCCGCCGCCCGTCGGGCTTTTCCACCGTCAGACCCAGCAGCCGCTTTCCCGGCGTGGTCCCCCACAGGTGCAGCAGCACCGGCTCCACCGCCAGCATCAGCAGCAGTGCGCCTATGGTGTTGAGCAGGGAGAACCCCTGCTGGCGGAACGATATGTGCCCTGCCAGCATTGCCAGCGCCGCCGCGCAGGAGCACAGGGCCAGGTCCAGATTCCGCGCCAGGAACCGCCGCCAGGGACATGGCTCCTGCCGGTCTGCCTGGGGCGCGGCGGGAGCCGCCTGGGCCGCCGTGTGCAGGGCCAGCCAGTATTTCTCCGGGTCCAGGCTGTCATAGCGGACCCGGTCCGCCTGCATGGCCCGGCATACGGCCTGGTCCCTCCGGGCCTGCTCCTCCCGGCGCTGGGCTATCCGGATGCGCTCCTCTAAAACGTCGGCCAGGTCCAGCTCCCCGGCCTGCATGGCCCGGATCTCCTCAATGGGCACGTCCAGCCGCCGCAGCAGCCGGACGCGCAGCAGCGTGTCCAGATCCTCCTGGCTATAGTCCCGATAGCCGTTCCGGGCCCGGACCGGATGCACCAGCCCCTCCTGCTCATAATAGCGGATGTTGGCCCGGGACAGCCCGGTCCGTGTCTCGATGTCCTTGATATGCATGGCGCCGCCCTCCTTTTCTCCGCAGTATAAGGGGTAAAGGGACTTGACAGTCAAGCTTTTTTTCAGGAAATCTCCAGCACCACCGGGCAGTGGTCGCTGCCGTACACCTCCGTGCGGATGGCGGCCTCCGTCACCCGGGGCAAAAGCCGCCGGGACACGATGAAATAGTCAATGCGCCACCCGGCGTTCTTTTCCCGGGCGTGGAACCGATAGCTCCACCAGGAATACGTGATCTCCTCCGGGTGCAGAGTCCGGAAGGTGTCGGCAAAGCCTGCTGCCAGCAGCTGCGTCAGCTTCTCCCGCTCCTGGTCGGAAAAGCCCGGGTTCATCCGGTTGGACCTGGGATTTTTCAGGTCCATCTCCTGGTGGGCCACGTTCAGGTCCCCGCAGTAGATCACGGGCTTTTTTCCGTCCAGCTCCAGCAGATATGCCCGCAGGTCATCCTCCCACTGCATCCGGTAGTCCAGCCGCTTCAGCCCGTCCTGACTGTTGGGGGTGTAGCAGCACACCAGATAAAATTCCGGATATTCCGCCGTGATGACCCGCCCCTCGTGGCGGTGGACATCGTCCCCGAAGCCGTACACCACGGACAGGGGCTCCTCCTTGGTCAGCACCGCCGTGCCGGAATACCCCTTTTTGTCGGCGGAGTGGAAATACCGGTGATACCCCTCCAGCTCGAACACCGCCTGCTCCGGCTGCAGCTTCGTCTCCTGCAGGCACACAATGTCCGGGTCCTCCTGCTTCACATATTCCAGAAAGCCCTTGGTCAGGCATGACCGCAGGCCGTTGACGTTCCAGCTTACCAGCTTCATGGCCTTCTTCCTCCGTTTTTTCTTGTATCATACCATAAACGGACCGATTTTCCAAGAAAATGATTGACAAACCCTCCTGCGGGGGATAATATATTCAGGTATCAATGGCGTAGATGGGAAGAGTACCCGGCGCAGCCTCCGTCACAAGAGAGTCCGGCAAGGTGAAAGCGGACACGGCGGCCCCGGCGAACATGGCCCCGGAGCCGTCCGGCTGAGCGCGGCGCGTCAGGCCGGACCGGGTGTGCCCGTTACAGCACCGGGGCGTGCGGGCGCTCCATGAGGCCGCTTTTCGCAAGGAAGCGGCGAAGCAAGGTGGTATCGCGGTGCTGCGCATCGCCCTTGGCTGCGGCCGGGGGCGTTTTTTGTTTGCCCCGTTTCCCGGCTGTGGGAAAAACACCAAACGTGATATGCATAATTTTAAGCCGCT
>FR884078.1:5618-6070 GCA_000435975.1 Oscillibacter sp. CAG:241
GCCGCTCTTCCATTCGGAGCGGCGGAAAAGGAGATAGATCCCCATGGAAAAGCAGAAATTCTACATCACAACCCCCATTTATTACCCCTCCGACAAGCTGCACATCGGCCACACCTACTGCACCGTGGCCACCGACGCCATGGCCCGCTACAAGCGGCTCACCGGCTGCGACGTGCTGTTCCTGACGGGCACCGACGAGCACGGCCAGAAGATCGAGGACAAGGCCAAGGCCGCCGGAAAGACCCCCAAGGAGTTCCTGGACAACATCGTGGAGGGCCCCCAGGGCATCCTGGACCTGTGGAAGCTGATGAACATCTCCAACGACCGCTTCATCCGCACCACCGATGATTACCACTGTGCCTCCATCCAGAAGATCTTCCGCAAGATGTACGAAAAGGGCGACATCTACAAGGGCACCTACAAGGGCAAATACTGCAAGCCCTGCGAGAGCT
>FR884079.1 GCA_000435975.1 Oscillibacter sp. CAG:241
GCCGGGAGGGGCGGCAGCTGCGGCTGGCCCTGCCCTATGGCGAGGACCGGCCCTTTCCCCTGACGGAGCTGTTCTGCCTGGCCCGGATCCGGACCATGGACGGCCGCCGCTGGGCGGAATACCGCTTTCTGGGCCGGGACCCGGTGCCCCCGGAAGAAAAGTGAAATTTGGGTCTACCATAATCCGGCGATATGTGGTATAATACCATGGAGTATCACCACAAAGGAGGAGAGACCCATGAGATGTCCCTATTGCGGCTACCGCGAGAGCAAGGTGGTGGATTCCCGTCCTGCGGACGAGGGAGCCAGCATCCGCCGGCGGCGCGAGTGCCTGTCCTGCGAGAAGCGCTTTACCACCTATGAGACCATTGAGTATCTGCCGATGGTGGTCATCAAGAAGGACGGCAGCCGCCAGAGCTTCGACCGCAGCAAGGTGCTGCGGGGCATCCAGCGCTCCTGCGAAAAGCGCCCGGTATCCGTGGCGGAAATGGAGCGCATGGTCACCGAGATCGAGCAGGAGCTGCAAAACTCCCTGGAGCGGGAGATCAGCACCGGGACCATCGGCGAGAAGGTCATGGAGAAGCTGAAGAAGGCCGACGAGGTGGCCTACGTCCGCTTTGCCTCGGTGTATCGCCAGTTCAAGGATATCAACACCTTCATGAGCGAGCTGAACAAGCTCCTGAGTGAGAAATAGAACGCATATTTATTTTAGAATCTGCCTCGCAGAGTTCACGGCCCGCAGGCCGTGAATAAAATCCAATCCGTTTTTTGCGGCGGCGTGTACGTCACAAAAAACACTTTGCGCGGAGAGAGTGTGTCCCGCCGACTCGGCGGGACGCGCGGTTCGGAGCGAGAGCCTTTTATTGAAAAAAGCTTTGCTTTTTTCAATAAATTTATAGAATGTTCCGCAGGCTCAGGCGCTCCAGCTCGTCCAGCAGCTCCAGCAGCAGGTCATCCCCCTGCTCCAGCCGGCACAGGGTCCGGCACCGGGACAGGGTCACCTGGGCCGCGTCCAGGGTTTCGTGGTGGATGACCACATGGAGATAATCCTGGGCCCCGTCCCAGCTGTCCGCCAGGGCGTCCATGGCCTCCCGGGCCCCGTCCCAGCGCTCCTGGGCCGCCAGCTGGGCGATCCGGTCCGCCTGGTCCATCCACCGGCCGGTCCGGCGGTTCAGAGCCGCCGCGTTGAGAATGCACAGGGCCAGCAGAGCCGCCAGCACCAGCGAGGGAACGATCAGAAACCGCTTCATACGTCCTCCTTGGCCTGGCAGATCACGTTGCCCCCCTGGTCCAGGGACAGGAGAAACACCTGAGACGGGTCCTTCAGGTGCTCCCGCTTCAGCTGTCGGCGCAGCCACGCGTCGTCCACGTCCATTTTCTTCATGTTGTCCCGCAGCAGCCGCCCGTCGTTGATCAGCAGCACCGGCAGGAACGGATCGTCCGCCGCGTTCATGGACAGCTGCGCAGGCGTCACCGGCTGGGCGTCGGACCGCAGCAGCACCGATACCTGGCCGCTGGTCTCCAGCACGGCGTATTTCACGTCCTTCAGGTTGGTGACCCCCTGGCCCCGCAGCTCCTCCATCAGCTCGTCCACCGTCATGCGGTTATGGCGCATGGCCCGCTGCTGGAGTCTGCCGCAGCGCACCACAATGGCCGGCTCCCCGCAGATCAGGGACCGGAACCGCCCGCTGCGGAAGCTGATATAGCTCAGCAGCGTGGTCAGGGCCAGCAGCGTCAGGATGGGAACCACCCCGTTGATCAGCGGCGAATCAAAATCCTGCATGGGCACCGACGCCAGGTCCGACAGCAGCATGGTCAGCACCAGCTCGATGGGCTCCAGCTCGCCGATCTGGCGCTTTCCCGTCAGACGCAGGCCCACGATCAGCAGCAGATACAGAATGATGGTGCGGAAAAAAGCAGTGGCCACAGGCATTCCCCCTTCTATCGCCAGTATGCGCGGGGGAGGGGAAATTATACCGCTTCATCCGGCCTTGAGGCCGTTTGATATACAGAACGCAGAACCGCGAAAGGAGGCCCCCGGGAAAAACCCATACAAAGCGCCATGTGCCTGCCGCTTCCCGGCAGGATAACGAGGAGGAGAGAGTATCGAGCCTTCGGCGGGAGCTCTCCCGCGCCGTCCGGGCGCGCACGCAGCGGGCAAATATGCGGGCGACCGCAAAACAGAGATGCTGCGACCGGAGAATGAGGCAAATCATCTGCGTGTTTGTCCTCCCCATTTCAACAGATCAGGAGGAATTTTTTTATGTGTGGAATTATCGGATACGTAGGCCGCCAGGAGGCCGCCCCTATTTTGCTGGAGGGCCTGGAGCGCATGGAATACCGGGGCTATGACTCCACCGGTATGGCCGTGTGCGGCGACGGCGTGCTGCGGGTCTGCAAGAAAAAGGGCCGGGTCCAGGTGCTGCGGGAGATGAGCCATGACGGCGCGGACCTGCCGGGCACCCTGGGCATCGGGCACACCCGCTGGGCCACCCACGGCGAGCCCAGCGACGTCAACGCCCACCCCCATCTGAGCCAGAGCGGCAAGTTCGCCGTGGTCCACAACGGCATCATCGAGAACTTCATCGCGCTGAAGGAGGAGCTGCTGCAAAAGGGCTACACCTTCCGCTCCGAGACGGACACCGAGGTGGTGGCCCAGCTGCTGGATTATTACTACAGCGACTGCGGCGACTTCTTTGAGGCCATGAACCGGCTGCTCCACGCGGTGGACGGGGCCTATGCCCTGGGCATCATCTGCGCCGACTATCCCGACCGGCTGGTGGCCGCCCGGAAGGACGCGCCCCTGCTGCTGGGCTTTGGCGACGGCGAGAACTTCATCGCCTCCGACGTGACGGCCCTGATCCGCCACACCCGGGACATCGCCTATATGGACGACGGGGAGCTGGCCATCCTGTCCCGCAGCGGCATCCGGGTATACGACCGCCAGCTGCGCCCGGTGGAGAAGAAGCACCACCATGTGGACTGGGAGGTGGACGCCGCGGAAAAGGGCGGCTACGCCCACTTCATGCTCAAGGAGATCATGGAGCAGCCCGCCGCCATCCGCAAGGCCACCGCCGCCCGGATCCAGGGAGGCCGCGTGGTGCTTCAGGACCTGACCATGACCCCGGAGCAGATCCGGGCCATCGGCCGCATCTACATCGTGGCCTGCGGCTCGTCGTACCATGTGGGCATGGTGGGCAAGTATAACCTGGAGCGGATGCTGCGCCGCAGCGTGGAGGTGTGCCTGGCCTCCGAGTTCCGCTATTGCGACCCCATCGTAGGGGAACGGGACCTGGTCATCGTCATCAGCCAGTCCGGCGAGACGCTGGATACCATGGCCGCCCTGCGGGAGGCCAAAAAGCGGGGCGCCCGCATCCTGTCCATCGTCAACGTGGTGGGCTCCTCCATTGCCCGGGAGTCCGACGACGTGCTGTATACCTGGGCCGGGCCGGAGATCGCCGTGGCCACCACCAAGGCCTACAGCACCCAGATGGCGGTGCTGAACCTGCTGGGCCTGTACTTCGGCGAGGTCATGGGCACCGTGGACTACGAGACATACACCGCCATGATCCGGGATATCCTGGATCTTCCGGAAAAGCTGGAGCAGGTGCTGGCCCAGGCGGACCGGATCCGGGAGATGGCCAAGGATTTCGCCGGACGGGACGACGTGTTCTTCATCGGCCGGAACCTGGACTATGCCCTGAGCCTGGAGGGAAGCCTGAAGCTCAAGGAGATCAGCTATATCCACTCCGAGGCGTATGCCTCCGGTGAGCTGAAGCACGGCACCATCTCCCTGATCGAGGAGGGAACGCCGGTTATCGCCCTGAGCACCTACGGGCCTCTGTTTGACAAGGCCATGAGCAACGTGGTGGAGGTACAGGCCCGGGGCGCCCGCGTCCTGGCCCTGACCACCGAGACCCACCGGGAGGCTATGCTGGCCCGGACAGACCGGGTGCTGACGGTGCCGGAGGTGGAGCCTATGCTGCTGCCCCAGCTGGGTGTGGCGCCCCTGCAGCTGCTGGCGTACTACATCGCCCTGGAGCGGGGCTGCGACATCGACAAGCCCCGGAACCTGGCCAAAAGTGTCACCGTGGAATAACATCGCGTAAAACCGAGGAAATTATGAACAACATCAACATTGTACCCATGACGGCGGATCATCTGGACGCTCTGGAGCAGCTGGAGCGCACCTGCTTCTCCCGGCCCTGGTCCCGGAAAATGCTGGCCGAGGAACTGGACAATGAGTGCGCGGCCTTTCTGGTGGCGGAGGACGCCGCCACGGGGGAGACAGTGGGCTATGCCGGGCTGCTGGTGGCCGCCGACGAGGGGTATATCACCAATGTGGCGGTGTTTCCCCCGTATCGCCGCCGGGGCGTGGCCGGGAAGCTGCTGGACGTGTTCCTGCGCTTTGCCCGGGCCAACCACCTGGCCTTTCTGACCCTGGAGGTCCGGCCCAGCAACGCCGCCGCCATTGCCCTGTATACCCGGTTCGGCTTCCGGGAGGCCGGACGCCGCCGGAACTACTATGATCTGCCCCGGGAGGACGCCCTGATCCTGACCCGGACCTTTGGGGAGGAGAGCAAATGAACATTCTGGCCTTTGAATCCTCCTGCGACGAGACTGCCGCGGCGGTGGTGCGGGACGGGCGGACGGTGCTGTCGGACGCCATCCTGTCCCAGGCGGACATGCACGCCCTGTACGGCGGCGTGGTGCCGGAGATCGCCTCCCGCAAGCATGTGGAGGCCATTGCCGGTCTGACGGATCAGGCTCTGCGGGATGCGGGCCTGACCCGGAAGGACGTCGACGCCGTGGCGGTGACGTATGCCCCGGGCCTCATCGGCGCGGTACTGGTGGGGGTCAGCTTCGCCAAGTCTGCCGCCTACGCCCTGGGGGTTCCCCTGATCCCGGTGCACCACGTCCGGGGCCATATCGCCGCCAATTACCTGGCGTTTCCGGAGCTGGAGCCGCCGTTTCTGGCGCTGGCCATGTCCGGCGGCAACACCCTGATCGTGGACGTGAAGGGCTACACGGATATGGAGGTCCTGGGTGCCACCCGGGACGACGCGGCGGGGGAGTGCTTCGACAAGGCCGCCCGGGTGCTGGGCCTGCCGTACCCCGGCGGAAAGCCCATGGACCGGCTGGCCGCCCAGTCCCCCGGCGGGAAATACGTCCTGCCCCGGGCCCATGTGGAGGGCGCACCTCTGGACATGAGCTTTTCGGGGCTGAAAACCGCCGTGGTAAATCTGGTTCACAACGCCCAGCAGAAGGGGGAGCCCCTGGACGCCGCCGCCCTGGCCCATGACTTTAACCAGGCGGTGTCCGACGAGCTGGTGCCCCGGGCCATGGAGGCCGCCCGTCTCCGGGGCCGCACTTGCATCGCCGCCGCCGGCGGCGTGGCCGCCAACACCATCATCCGCTCCGATCTGCAGCGGGCCTGCGACAGGGCCGGATACCGCCTGTACCTGCCGCCTCTGAGCCTCTGCGGCGACAACGGGGCCATGATCGGCGCCCAGGGGTACTACGAGTATCTGGCGGGCCGCCGGGCGGGGCTGGACCTGAACGCCTATGCCACCATGGAGCTGGACGATCTTTTCTATTGAGACACAAAATCCCCCCTGCCAATGGCCGGGGGCCATAAGACAGTTTCCCTTGCCTCTCCCTTTGGGAGAGGTGGCCGAGCGCAGCGAGGACGGAGAGGGCAAACGGCAAGACCCTCTCAGTCACCTGCGGTGACAGCTCTCCCAAAGGGAGAGCCAAGGTGCTGCACCCTGCTGCATGGTATGTTGGCATAAAAAATGGAGCGTATCTGTGTCGATACGCTCCATTAACTGTTTTTGCGGACTTATTTACCGGGTCAGGAAGAACATCACGAACGCCCTGCCAACAGGCAGGGGGGATTTCAGCTGTTTATTCTTCCGTATGGCGGTTCTTTTTGGCCAGCTCCGCGATCTGGCCGAACTTCCCGGTGACATAGCTGTAGCTTTTCCGCCCGTGGGGCAGGAGACAGGCGCTGCAATCCTTGATGCCGTCGCCGACATAGCGGAAATTGCCGCCGCACCGGTCGCCCAGGGCATACAGAGGACAGTAGCAGAACAGGCAGTTGAAATCCTCCGGATGGGCCGTCTCGTGGCAGGGAAAGAACTCGCAGGCCGTGTGCTGGAAGAAGGAGTAGCGGCACTCCTCGGGCTTGGTGGACAGGGCCTCACACTTCTCCATGGTGCACCTCCGTTACAGGCTTGCCGGGCCAATAGATGACATAGCACTCCGCCATCTCGCCCATGTAGAAAAACACGTTCTCGCCCATTTCAATGTGCTTGCCGAAGGTCAGATCCGGCACAAACAGGCGGCCGCAGGTGCGCTTGGGCCCCTTGATGGTGTAGCCCTCGGGGTTGGGGTCGTCCCGCAGGGCCTCTGCCGCCTCCTGAAGGCCGGGAAAGCGCAGGGCTTTCTCCAGCTGGGCCAGCTGGGTCTCGCCGTTGATATAGACCAGGTGATCCTGGTCCCGGAACCAGTTGATGAGCATTTGTTCGTCCTCCTGACAGAAAATGAGGTAGGGGGCGGGCGGGAGTGGCTGCCCCTGCCCGCCCCGTGGAAAGCTGCGGCTGTGCCGCGCTCAGGCTTGCAAAAAAACCGCGCCAATGCTCCATTGGCGCGGCCGGTTTCCCGCGATCGAACCCATCCTCCGCCGTAGGGCGCGCAGCGGGGACAGCATGGCGGCAAGCAGGTCTTCTGACTGGCGGATCAGCAGCGGCGCACGGTCTTCCCGGTTTCCCAGTGACGGACTTTCGTCCCATGTGCGCGGCCTCCCCGTATACAGCGGCGGTACCGTTCAGGATTCACACCTGATTCACTATTCTCCCGCGCCGCCCAACCGGCGGCACAGGCACTTGCGCATTGTATTCTTTATATACGGATAGTGTACCATCCGGCGGCGCTTCTGTCAAGGGGGCAGATGGGACCGGGGATTACTTTGGCAAAAACACTTGCCATCCGGCGCCGTCATGGTGTATGATAGAGGAAAAACAGGAAGGGAGCTCTCTCAAATGACCGCCGAACAACGACGGAGCCGGATCAGCGCCCGGCTCCATGAAGCACAGCAGCCCATCAGCGCCACTGTCCTGGCCCGAGAGCTGGGCGTCAGCCGCCAGATCATTGTGGGGGACGTGGCCCTGCTGCGGGCCGGAGGCCAGGCCATCACCGCCACCGCCCGGGGCTATGTGATCCCCGCCCCCGGAGACGGCACGGTGCGCCAGGTGGCCTGCCGCCACGACGGCGCGGGTACCCGGGACGAGCTCAACGCCATGGTGGACTGCGGCTGCACGGTCATCGACGTCATTGTGGACCACCCGGTATACGGCCAGCTGTCTGCGCCGCTGCACCTGCACAGCCGCCTGGATGTGGAGCAGTTCATGAACCGCATGAAGGGGGCCGCGCCCCTGTCCCAGCTGACGGAGGGCGTCCATCTGCATACCCTGTCCTGCCCCGATGAGCAGGCCTACCGTCAGCTGACGGACCGCCTGCGGCAGCTGGGCTTCCTGGCGGAGTAGCTGCCCCCGGCAGCCGAATTTGCCGGCAGCGGCCTGACAAAATGGATTCTTGACAAGCTCAGCGCCGCATCCTTCCGGGTGCGGCGCTGAGCTGATTGTCTTATACGCCCAGCTTTTCCAGGGCCGCCATACGCAGGCAGTCGCACAGAATGGCGATGGCCTGCTCCAGCTCGTGGATGGGCGGCAGGGACGGGGCAATGCGGATGTTGCTGTCCTGGGGGTCCACGCCATAGGGGAAGGTGGCCCCGGCGGCGGTCATGGTGACGCCGGCGTCCCGGCACAGCTCCAGCGTCCGCTTGGCGGTTCCGGGCATGGCGTCCAGACTGACGAAATAGCCGCCCTTGGGATGGCTCCACCGGGCGATGCCGCAGGGGGCCAGATGGCGGTCCAGCTCGTCCTCCACCGTGCGGAACTTGGGCCCCAGAATGGCCGCGTGACGCCGCATCAGCGCCAGGGTGGTCTCCTTATCCTTCAGATACCGCACATGGCGCAGCTGGTTCATCTTATCGTAGCTGATGATCTGGATGTTCAGCAGATTCTTGAAGTATTCCACGTTGGCCTCGCTGACCGCGCCGCAGGCGATGCCCGCCCCGGGGAAGGTGATCTTGCTGGTGGAGGCAAACTCATACACCATGTCGGCGTTGCCGTACTCCGCGCACAGGGACAGAATGTCCGGGAAGGGCACGAAATCCCCCTCCAGCTCGTGGACGCAGTAGGCATTGTCCCACATGAGCATAAAGTCCGGCGCGGCGGGCTTCATGGCGGCCAGCCGGCGAATGGTTTCGTCGGAATAGATGATGCCCGTGGGGTTGGAGTATTTGGGCACGTTCCACATACCCCGGACCTCCGGGTCCCGGATCAGCCGCTCCACCTGGTCCATATCCGGCCCGTTCTCCGTCATGGTTACGGGGATCAGCTCCATGCCGAAGGACTCCGTCACCTTAAAATGCCGGTCGTATCCCGGCACCGGGCACAGCCACTTCACCCGGTCCAGCTTGCCCCAGGGCTTCTCGCTGTGCAGCAGGCCGTGGGTATACGCCTTGGACACGGCGTCGAACATCAACTCCAGGGAGGAGTTTCCTCCGGCGATGACCTGGCCGGGCTTGCAGCCCAGAAGGTCTGCAAACAGCTCCCGGGCAATGGGAATACCCGCCACATAGCCATAATTTCGCGCATCAATGCCGTCGGTGATGAAGTCGTCGGCAGTCAGGGGGATGTTGTACATCTCCATGACCATATCCAGCTGCTCCCGGCCGGGCTTGCCCCGGGCCATGTTCAGCTCCAGCCCCAGGGCCTTCTGCTCCTGGTGGGTCCTGCACAGGGCGGCGTATTCCGCCTGCCGCTCCGCAAGGGTCATTTCCTGATAAGTTTTCATGATGCTTTCCCTCTTTTCCCGTAGTGGCGCCGGGTTTCCGGCCCAACGCCTCCCCAGCATAGCATACATTCCCTCAAAAGGCAAATGTTACTTTTTCGCAGGCGGCACACATCCGCTTTCATCCTGCTTTCTCCCCTAAAATTCCCGCAGCACCAGCTCCGTGGAGCCGCTGCCGGTCACCAGCCGCAGCACCCGGGGGTGTCCGGCGTATTCCCGGCACAGGTCCCGCAGAGCCGTGCCGCTGTGGTATCCGTGAATCAGCCGCAGGCGGTATACCCCGCCGCCGCAGCGGCGCAGGGCCGCGTCGATGGCCACCCGGGCCTGGTAGGTGTTTTTTCCGTGAAGATCCAGCTCCATGATCCCCGGCTGCATATGCATCCCCTCCCCCTTTTGTCCCATTTTACCCCGGGACGTCCCGGTTTGCAAGCGGCGTTTCCCATAGAAGAAAAAAGCGGCGCCTCTCCCGGGAGAGACGCCGCTTGCAGGCTTTACAGATCCAGGGCCAGGTCGCCCTCCTTGATCCATTTCCATTTCCGCAGGGGAAGGGCCAGCAGCCATGTGAGCACCGCCGGCAGCACGAAGGAGATCAGCACCAGCCCCAGCCAATCCATGCCGGTGATGCCGGCCTTGACCCCGGCGGCCACATCGTTGACCCAGCCGGTGTATACGCCGATCTGGCCCACCAGGCCGCAGGTGCCCATGCCGCTGGATACCGCCGCGCCGTTCATCTCCAGGCGGAGCAGGCAGGTGGCAATAGGCCCCGTAATGGCGGAGGCCAGCGTGGGCGGGATCCACACCCGGGGGTTGCGGACGATGTTGCCCATCTGCAGCATACTGGTACCCAGGCCCTGTGCCGCCAGACCGCCCCACCGGTTTTCCCGGAAGCTCATCACGGCAAAGCCGATCATCTGGGCGCAGCAGCCTGCCACGGCAGCGCCGCCGGCCAGCCCCGTCAGCCCCAGGGCCGCGCAGATGGCGGCGGAGGAGATGGGCAGCGTCAGCGCCACGCCGATGACCACAGATACGATGATGCCCATGAAGAAGGGCTGCAGCTCCGTGGCCCACATGATGAACCGGCCCACGGCACTGGCCGCCGTACCAATGGGTGCGGCGATCAGGGCGGCAATGCCGATGCCCGCCAGAGTGGTGACGATAGGTGTCACCAGAATGTCGATCTTCGTCTCCTTGCTGACGGCCTTGCCGATCTCGGCTGCCAGAATCGCCACGAACAGCACCGCCAGAGGCCCTCCGGCCCCGCCCATATAGTTGGTGGCAAAGCCCACGGGAATCAGGGAATACAGCACCAGGGGCGGCGCCTCCAGCGCCCGTCCGATGGCCACCGCCATGCCCGGGCCCACCATAGCGGAGCACAGGCCGCCGATGGTATACGTCACGGCGCCCTCCCCCTTGCCCAGGGTGACGATCACCTCCGTCAGGAACCCGATATGAAGCTGCTGACCGATGGTGTTGAGGATGGTCCCCACCAGCAGGGTGCAGAACAGCCCCTGGGCCATGGCGCCCATGGCGTCGATAAAGTACCGCCTGGCCGAGAACACGATGTTCTTCCGGGCCAGGAATTTGCGAACCGCTTCCATAGCATTGACCTCGCATATGTAAAGTAATAGGGTACACAGGTGTCATGACACCTGTGTACCCTATTATAGCGTGTGGTTTCCGTTTGTCAACCCCTTCAGGGTTCTATACGTTTTATTCCCCGTATACGCACCCCTTCGCCGGCCCTCCGGCCAGAGGAATATCCGCCACCGTCAGGGGAATGCGGTACATATCCCGCAGCAGCTCCTCCGTCAGGGTCTCCTTCACCGGGCCCCAGGCCCGGACGCCGCCGTCCTGCAAAACCAGGGCGTGGGTGGCAAACCGGAAGGCGTGCTCCGGATTGTGGGTGGACAGCAGCACCGTGTACCCGCTGTCCGCCAGAGCCCGCACCTGCCGCAGCAGCCGGAACTGGTTGCCGTAGTCCAGGCTGGCGGTGGGCTCGTCCATCAGAAGGATCCTGGCCTGCTGGGCCATGGCCCGGGCAATCAGGGCCAGCTGCCGCTCGCCGCCGGAGATCTCGTTGACGCCCCGGTCCCAAAGGTCCTGAATGCCCAGCTGCTCCAGGGCCCGGTCCGCCGTCTCCTGCTGCCGCCGTCCCGGCGCGTGAAAGGGGTCCGCCCCCATCAGCACCGTGTCCCGGACGGTGTAGTTGTATACCGGCGCGCTGGTCTGGGGGATATACGCCGCCAGACGGGCCAGAGCTCTGCGGTCCAGGGATCGCAGAGCGTGGCCGCACAGGGCAATGTCTCCCCGGTATCTGGGCAGAAAGCCCAGAATGCACCGGAACAGGGTGCTCTTGCCTGCCCCGTTGGGGCCCAGCACTGCCACCAGCTGCCCCGGCTCCGCCCGGAAGGTCACGTTCCGCAGCACCTGCCGCCGCCCGTAGGCGAAGGACAGCTCCCTTACGTCAATGGACACGGCGTCCACCTCCCGTCGCAATGAGATACAGAAACAGCGGCGCGCCCACAAAGGCCGTGAGAATGCCCAGCGGCAGTTCTCCGGTGGTCACCAGCCGGGCAATGTCGTCCACTGCCAGCAGAAATGCCGCTCCGAACAGGGCCCCGGCGGGGATCAGCCGCCGGTAGTCGTACCCGAACAGCATCCGGCAGAAGTGGGGGATCACCAGGCCCACCCAGCCGATCATGCCCGACACCGCCACGCTGGCGGAGGTCAGCAGCGTGGCGCACACGATCACCGCGCCCCGCAGCCGCCGGGTGTTCACGCCCATGGACTGGGCCTCCTCCTCGCCCACGGTCAGCAGGTTCATCCGCCACCGCAGGAAAAACAGGGGGATCATCCCCAGGGCCACGGGAATGGCCAGAAATACCACGTCCTTGTCCTTGATGGAGGACAGGGATCCCATGAGCCAATAGGTGATGGCGGGCAGCTGCTGCTGGGTATCCGCCACCAGCTTCACAAACGACGTTCCCGCCGAAAACAGGGACGAGATCATCATGCCCGCCAGGATCAGGGCCACCGCCTGGTGGGATTTGGACAGGCGGCTGACCAGCCAGGCCGCCGCCACCGCCAGCAGTCCGCAGCAGAACGCAGCGGCGGAGATGCCGAAGTATCCCGCCCCCAGCAGAATGGCCACTGCCGCGCCGAAGCCCGCCCCGGTGGAGGCCCCCAGAATGTCCGGCGACACCATGGGATTGCGGAACATGCCCTGATACGCCGCGCCGGACACCGCCAGGGCCGCCCCCACCAGGGCCGCCGCCGCCACCCGGGGCAGCCGCACGGCAAAGACCACCTTGTCATCGCTGATAGGCCAGTCCGCCGCCCCGCCGGAGATCCGGGTCCACAGCATGTGGACCAGCTGCCCCGGCGACAGGGCGTACCGCCCTACCAGCAGCGATCCCAGCAGCACCGCCAGGAAAACAGCCCCCAGCACCGCGAACCGCCGGGCATAGCGCTTATCCGCCGCCCGGAGGATATTGTGAAATACGGTGCTCATTTATGGGTTCCTCTCTTTTCTGTAGTACACGGTCTGGGCGGCGCCGCCGGCGGCCGCCAGCAGCATACACAGAACCAGGGCGCGGCAGATTTTCCTCATAGCGTTCCTCATTTCAGGGTGGAGCGGCTGAGCATCTGCCGCGCCTCCTCCTCCGTCAGGTCATAGTGCCAGAACAGCCCATAGTATTCCCGGGCCACCTGCACCATGTCATAGTCGTACAGCTCCGGATACAGCAGATTCCCCAGCCACCAGATGCCCAGCACCCGGTTCACGGAGGGGGGAGAGCTCATCCAGTCGTAGGGCAGGCCGGGGATCTCGTAGTATTTCCCGGACTGCACGGCCCGCAGGCCCGCCCACTCCCCCTGGGCCAGGGTGTCGTAGGGGCCGCCGGTGGACAGGAGGATCACGTCCGGCTCCACGGCATATACCTCCTCCAGACTGACGGTGGTGCCGCCGCCCCGGTTGCTGACCTCCTGGGGGATAATGGCGTTGACGGCCCCCACCAGGTCGATGACGTCCGCCTGGACCGACCCGGCGGCGTTGCAGGCAAGGCCCGTGGACCCGGTGCCGAACAGCACGGAGAGCCGCTGATTCTCGGGGATTTTTGCGGAATTCTCCCGGGCCATGGAGACGGTTTTTTCAATGAATTGGGCCAGGGGCTCCGCCATGTCGGACCGGTTCAGGATATCCCCCAGGGTCCGGTAGGCGGCGGCCATATCGTCCAGGTCCGCCTCGATAAACACCGTGGGAATGCCGGTCTGCTTCTGTATACGGTCCATATCGTCGGCGATGCTGTCCTTTTTGTCACCCAGGTCGATGATGATCTGGGGCCGGGCGTCGATGAGGGACTCCATATTCAGGTTGGCCTTGCTGCCGTAAAACTGGCCGAAGGTGGGCAGATAGCGGACCTCCTCCGGAAAATACGGCATCTGGGCCGTGCTGGGGCTGCTGGCCAGACCCGCCAGCAGATCATAGGCAATGGGCATGAGGATCATCTGGGCCGTGGAGCCGCTGGGGGCCACCCGCCGGATATCGGCGGGGATCTCCACCTGGCGGCCGGCGGAGTCGGTGACGACCCGGGTCTGCACCCCCTCCAGGGGGTCGTAGCCCTGCTTTTTGCCGCAGGCCGCCAGGGGCAGACACAGGCACAGGGCCAGGAACAGGGCGAGAATACGCTGTTTCATAGGTCACTCCTTATCAGAATCAGGCCGGGACGGAAGGGGTCGGAAATCCGGCCGGCCCGGCAGCCAGCCGTCACCGACCCGCCGCTGGGGCGGCGGGGGAGGGGGGATCAGGGCATCATTCTCCCCGCTGTAGAAGGCGCGGTTGTTTTCGATGAGCTGGGGAAGGGTCACGGGGCGGTAGAAATTCACGTCCACCCCGGCGTTGAGCACCCGGGGCATCTGGCGCAGCATGCCGTACTCCGGGCCCCGGGCCTGGTGCAGGTGACCGTGGATCATATAGCCCCGCCTGCGGTAGAGAATGGGATAGTGGCAGAGGATAATGTGGACATCTCCGTCATCGATCTCGTTGAAGTCGGTGACGGTCTCAAAATAGCGGTACAGCTCCCCGGCGTTTTCAAAGCCGGTGTCGTGATTGCCGCGGATCAGGTGCTTATGGCCCCGGAGCCGCGCCAGCGCGTCCCCCGGCACCAGGCCCCGGTTATAGCCCACGTCCCCCACCACATACACGGTGTCATCCTCCGACACGGCGGCGTTCCACCGGGCAATCAGCACCCGGTCCATTTCCTCCACGGAGCCGAAGGGACGGGAGGGCAGGAAGGGCTCATAGTGAAAGTGGAGGTCGGCGGTATAGAAGATCATGGCGTCCTCCCATAGCGATATTTTCAAAATAGAATAACGAATCTCAAAAAAATTTAGATAACCAGACGAATTTTTATTCAGTATAGCAAAATCCGCCGGGATTGTCAATACGGCAGGGCGGGAAAATGCCATTTTGGGCATGACAGAGCCCCGGACGGCGGAAGGCAGATATGGCCGCCCGGGGCTTTGTCTATTTCATTCGCTCCACAGCCGCACCGTCCGTGGGGCGGTGTCGCCGTCTGGCAGCAGCGACGCCGCGAAGCCCGCGGGCTGATACGTCAGCTCCAGCAGGAATTGATCGGTCTGATCCAGATAGTCCGGGTACTCGTCCAGCACCATCACCAGCTCCAGCTGCCGCCCCTGGGCGGGCAGCGGGTTCAGCCAGCCGTTTACCACCTGATTGCTGAACTCCACGCCGGACTCATACCCCAGGGGCAGGACACCCTTGGACGTGTCGTGGATGTAGAATTGGGCGTCCAGCTGATAAAGCTGCCCGTCATAGAACCCGTAGGCCTTTCCCTCCGTCAGCTTCAGGGGGATGTCCTTGCTGCTGGAACGCAGGAGAAAGTAGTAAAGATATTTCTGGTTGGGGACCTTCTGGATGACTACGCTGCCGTCCTCAACCGTATAGCTCTCCTGGACGGCCTGGCTGGGAATGCTCAGCCTGGTCAGGCGGGGCGTCAGGGCCTGGGCGGTGTACCGGGCTTCGGCGTACCACAGAATGCCGGACAGCACCAGCAGCGCCGCCAGGACGATCACCGCTGCCCACAGGGCCTTCCGCCGCCGCCGCAGGCGGCGCAGCAGCCGGGCCTCCTCCTGAAACTGCGGCTCCAGCAGGGGGTGGCACATTTCGTCCGCCGTCCGGCGGCAGGCTTCGCACCCGGCCAGGTGCTCCTCCAGAGCCTCCCGGGATTCCGGGCTCAGCATCCCCTCGGTGTACAGGGGCATCAGATCCTGGGCCAAGGCACAGTCGATGGTTTTCATGGCGTTCCCTCCATTTGCTCCATGATTTTCTTCCGGGCCCGGTGATAGGTGACGCAGGCCCAATTTTCACCCTTTTCAAACAGGCTGCCGATGTCGCGGAAGGACAGCTCCCCCAGCACCCGCAGCAGAAATACCTCCCGGTACGGCTCCGGCAGCCGGTGCAGCAGCCGGTGGATGCGCAGGGCCAGGTCCTTGTCCTCAAAGGCGGCGGCAAAGTCCCGGCTGTCCGGCAGGGCGGCGGTGTCGTCCAGGGGCTGGCACCGGCCCTCCTTCCGCCGCAGGGAGGTCCAGGTGTTCCGGGCGATCTGGCACAGCCAGGTGGAGGCGGCGCACTCGCCCCGGAAATCCGGCAGGGCCACCATGGCCCGGTAAAAGGTCTCCGCCGCCAGCTCCTCGGCGGCGTGTTCGCTGCCGGTGAGCCGCAGAGCGTAGCGGTACACCGTCTGATAGTGGCGGCGGTACAGCTGCTCCATATCCTGGGCCATGTCCTCCCTCCTTTCTGTTTATTAGACGCGCGGTGCAGCGGAATCTGACAGAAAATTTCAAAAAAATCCCCTTATGCGGGGGCATAAGGGGATTTTGAGGGGTCAGGTATTCAGATACGGGTCGTCCAGGCGGCCCAGGCGGCGCAGCATGGTCTTTTTCACGGCCTTGAAGATGTTCTCATACCCGGTGCAGCGGCACAGATGGCCGGACAGCAGCTTGCGCAGCTGGTCGTCGTCATAGTACACGCCCCGGTCCAGGATCTCCACCGCCGTCATGATAAAGCCCGGGATGCAGAAGCCGCACTGGATGGCGGTTTCCTCCATAAAGGCCTGCTGAATGTCGGACAGCTCGCCGTTGGGGCCCATGAGGCCCTCCAGGGTGGTGATGTGCTTGCCCTCGGCCCACACGGCCAGGTACAGGCAGGAGTTGTAGCACTCGCCGTCGATGAGCACGTTGCAGGCGCCGCATTCGCCCACCTCGCAGCCCTTCTTCACGGAGGTCATGGAGAAGTCGTTGCGGAGCATATCCGTCAGAGATGCCCGGACGTCCACCATTTTCTCCACTTCCTTGCCGTTGAGGAAGAACGTGACCAGCTGATACTGATTCTTTGCCATTACAGCTCACCTCCTGCCAGCTTTACGGACTCGATGAGGCAGCGCTTGGCGCTCTCCACGGCGATGTGGGAGCGGAAGGCCTTGCTGGCCCGCCAGGAATCCCGGGGGTGGATGTCCTCCAGCACCGTGCGGCCGAACTGCTCGATGTTCTCCAGGGTGACGGCCCTGCCGTTGATGAAGGCCTCGGCGTTCAGCGCCCGCAGGGGCACGGGGCCCGCCACGCCGAAGGCGATGCGCACCCGCTCAAAGGTCTTTTTGTCCGGGCTCAGCCGGGCGTTGACGGAGGTGCCCAGAGTGGCAATGTCCATGGCGTTGCGCATGGCGTACTTGATATAGTGACCGAAGGTCCGGTCATAGGATGCCTTGGGGATCAGGATGGCGGTCTGGATCTCGCCGTCCTCCGCCCGCAGGTCCACGGTGCCGGCCTTGAGGTAGAAATCCTTGATGGGCACCCGGCGGACGCCGTTTTTGCCGGTGATCTCGATGATGGCCTCCCAGGCGTGGAGGGTGGAGGCGGAGTCGGCGGAGGTGACGCCGTTGCAGGTGTTGCCGCCGATGGTGCCGGCGTTGCGGATCTGGGGGCCGCCCACCATGTCCACCGCCTCGCCCAGCACGTTGATGTACCGCTGGATCAGGGGATCGGCGGTGATGTGGCTGAAGGTGGTGAGGCTGCCGATGCGGAGATTTTCCTGGTCGTCCAGGGACACGCCCCGCATTTCGCGGCAGCCCTGGATGCTGATGAGGGCCTTTCCGGCCCGCTTGCCCTCCCGCATCTGCACCAGCACGTCGGTGCCTCCGGCGATGATCTGGGCCTCGGGATGCTCCAGCCGCAGGCGGATGGCGTCCTGGACGCTTTCGGCCTGGTAGAGCGCTGACATATCATACATAGCGGTGTTTCCTCCTTAGTCCCGGATCAGGCCCTCTTCCGTGAAGCGCCGGAAAAGGACGTGGGGGGTGATGGGATCCTGGTCGATGGCCACGCCGGTGGCGTTGTAGATGGCGTTGCGGATGGCGGGGGCGCCGGAGCAGGCCGGGGGCTCGCCCAGGGCCTTGGTGCCGAAGGCGCTGGTGGGCTCGGCATTCTCCACGAACTGCGCCTCCAGATGGGGGTGGTCCATGATGGTGGAGAGCTTATAGTCCAGCAGGTTGTTGTTCAGGGGGCGGCCGGTCTTTTCGTCGAACAGCAGCTGCTCGGACAGACCGTAGCCGATGGCCATGGACATGCCGCCGTGGACCTGGGCCTCGGCCAGGGCCGGATTCACCAGCCTGCCGCAGTCGTGGACGTTGATGATGTCCTTCAGCGTCACCTTGCACATGGGGATATCCACCTCCACCTCGGCGAAGGTGCAGCCGAAGGAATAGGCGTTGTTGCGGATGGTGTAGGTGCTCTCGGCGGTGATGTGCAGGGAGTCGTTGGGGTTATACTGGGCGTGCATGGCCAGCTCCGACAGGCTCATCAGCACCTTGCCGTCGGTGGTGCGGATGATATTGCCGTCCGCGATGTCCATGTTGTACACCGCCTGACGGGTGAGCTTGGCGGCGTAGTCCAGGATCTTCTCCTTCAGCAGCAGGCCCGTCTGGCGGATGGAGAACCCTGCCACATACGTCTGGCGGGAGGCGTAGGCGCCCAGGCCCGTGGGGGTGATGTCCGTATCCTGGCAGGACACCACATGGACCCGGCGATAGTCGCCCAGGCCCACCACATCAGCGGCCATCTGGGCATAGACGGTGTCGGCACCCTGGCCGATCTCCGTCTCGCCGCACTGCATGGTGACGCTGCCGTCCAGATTCAGCTGCATCCGGTTGGAGGACGTCTCCAGAGAGATGGGATACACGGCGGTGTTGTACCAGAAGGTGGCCACACCGATGCCCCGGCGGACGGGGCCGGTGTCCTTGGCAAATTCCGCCAGCTTCCTGTCGTAGTCGATGTACTTCTTGCCTGCCTCCAGACACTGGCGGAAGGAATCGTCATAGTTGACGTTGTGGGAGAATCCGTCCTCGTACCCCTGGGGCATGATGTTCTGCATCCGGAAGGCCAGGGGGTCCATGCCCACGGCCTTGGCGCAGTCGTCCACGTTGGACTCGTCGGCAAAGGAGGCCTGGGGCATGCCGTAGCCCCGCATGGCGCCGGCGGCGGGCCGGTTGGTGAACACGGTCCAGGCGTCGCACTCCATGTTGTCGCAGGGGTAGTGCTGGGGGAAGGAGCCCATGGCCTTGGCCACGATGCTGTGTCCGTGGGAGGCGTAGGCCCCCTGGTTGGAGAACAGCTCCACCTTCCGGGCGGCAAAGGTGCCGTCCGGCCGGAGCCAGGACACGATGTGGAACCGGATGGCGTGGCGCACCCGGTTGGAGACGAAGGTTTCCTCCCGGGAGCAGTCGATGCGGACACAGCGCCCGTGGACCTGGGTGGAGCACCAGGCGCACAGAGGCTCGTACAGGGCGTCCTGCTTGTTGCCGAAGCCGCCGCCGATATAGGGCTTTACCACCCGGATATCGCTCCAGGGGCGGCCCAGAGCCTGCCCCACCACCCGGCGGATGATATGGGGGATCTGGGTGGAGGCCACCACGGTGATGCGGCCGTTTTCCTCATAGGCGAAGCACCCGTGGTTCTCAATGTGGCAGTGCTGCACCGTGGGGGTATCGTACCAGCCCTCTACCCGGATGAGTCCCGGCTCCCGGATGGCAGCCTGATAGTCGCCCTTTTTCATGTCGGTGTGCTTGAGGACATTGTCGGGATAGTCATCGTGAAGCCGGGATGCGCCGGGCTTCATGGCCTCCTGGGCGTCCAGCACCAGGGGCAGCTCCTCATACTCCACCTGCAAGGCCCGGACGCCCTGCATGGCGGCCACCTCGTTTTCCGCGATGACCACGGCCACGTCGTCGCCGTAGTAGCGGACATGGCGGTTGAGCAGATGACGGTCCGCCACGTCCTGGTGGTCCGGGTCCATGGACCAGGGGTGACCGGCGGTGGGGAAGGGGTGCTCCGGCACGTCGAAGCAGGTCAGGACCTTCACCACGCCGGGGATCGCCTCCGCCGCAGTGGTGTCCACAGACTTCACGAAGCCGTGGGCAATGGTGGAGTGCTTGATGCGCACATACAGCGCGTCCCGGGGCATCAGATCCTCGTAATATTTGGTGCGTCCGGTGGCCTTGTCAAAGGCGTCCACCCGGACCTCCCGTTTTCCAACCTCAGCCATGAATGGTGTCCTCCTCAGCAAAATAAGAAGTCGCGATATCTGGCATAAGCCCTCGTAATTCTTCTTTGTTAAATTGTATCATAGCATATCCCGCCGGATTTGAAAAGCGGTTTTCGTGATTTTAGTTGGAGAATAGCGCCATGACAGAAAAAGCCCCGGCGGAGCTTGTCCACCGGGGCAGGAGAGATGCGGTGTCAGCGAAAGGAGATCGCTCAGATGGCCTTGCGCTTCTTGGAGGTGACCACCACGGCAGCGCCGGCTGCCATGACCGCCACCAGGCCGTACACCACCACGCCGGTATCGGCGGTCTTGGGGCTTTCGGGCTTGGTGGGAGTGGTGGGAGTAGTGGGCTCCTCGGCGGGCAGGGTGATGGTCATGCGGCCCTGGGGCTGGGCATACTGTTCACCCACCACGCCCTTGAGCTCGGTGGTGATGTAGTCCATCAGCACCTCGTCCAGAGGCAGACCGGTGTCGAACTGGCTGGAGGCGGCAGCGAAGGCATAGTAGGTGTCGCCGCCGGCGGCGCAGAAGTTGTTGGTGACCACGGCATAGGTCTTGTTGGGGTCAAAGGCCTTGCCGTTGACGCTGTTGATGGTGACGCGGTTGATGGAAGCGGGACCATAGTAGGTGGCCTTACCGCTGCCGCTGGGATAGGGAGTGGTCTGCGGATCGTATTTCTTGGTGGCGTCAATGGAGATGTTCATGCCGGCGATCTGGGGGAAGCCGCCCAGGGAGTCGGGCAGAGCAAAGGTAGAAGCCTCCAGGGCCTCCAGCAGCTCGGCGCCGGTGACGTACACCACGGCCACGGTGTTGCCGAAGGGCAGCACGGTGTTCACGTCCAGCTTGGAGATGTCGCCCTTGTGGATCCAGGCCCGGATGCCGCCGCCGTTGGTGATGGCCACCACGTTCTCGGCGGGAACGGTGAGCTCAGCGTCCTTGCGGATGGCCCACAGCATGGAGTCGGTGATCAGGTCGCCCAGGTTGGTCTCCTGGGTGCGGTTGCCGGGATCCTTGTCGCCGTTGAGCTCCACGTCGGTTCTGGCAAAAACCTTGCCGTACTCGGCGTTGATGTCGCTGATGATCTTGTCGGCGGCAGCCTTCACGGTGGCGTCCTCCTTGGTGTAGGCGGACAGGTCGATGAGGCCGTTGCTCTCGATGCTCTTGGTGGCGTTGTCAATGACGATGGCGCCCACATAGGCAAGGCCCGTGCCGGTGGACTGGACCATGCTGTTGTCCTTGCTGGCGGTCATCACCGTGTGGGAGTGGCCGTCGATGAACAGGTCGATGCCCTTGACGTTCTGCATCACATTATAGGAGCAGTTGGGCTCGGAGGACTTATCCACGCCCAGGTGGCCCAGGGCGATGACGATATCGGCATTCCCCTCGTTGCGGGCCATGTCCACGTTCTCCTGGGTGACCTTGTACAGATCCTTGCCGCCGATGAAGCTCAGGCCCTTCATCAGGGCGGGGTTGGCCTTGGTCTGGGTCTCGGGGGTGGCCATGCCCACAATGGCGATGCGGAACAGCTCGGTCTCATAGGTGTCGTCGGCATAGATGGGAGCGGTGCCGCCGGGGGCGAAGATCAGATCGCCCTCATCGTCCACCAGGTTGTTGCAGGCGACCATGAAATCGCCCTGGTGCTTTTTCAGGTTCTCCATCAGCTGGGGGAAGCCGTAGTCGAACTCGTGGTTGCCCAGGGTGATGACGTCATAGCCCACCAGGGCCATCATGTCCAGGGCGGTTGCGCCCTTGCTGAGGCTGACGTAGGGAGAGCCCTGGCTGTAGTCACCGGCGTCCAGCAGGATCACCTGGTGAGCGCCCTTGTCGTAGCACTCGTCCCGCAGAGCAGCCACCTTGGCGTACTTGTCGATGGCGCCGTGGACGTCGTTGGTGTGCAGGATGACGGTCTTGCCCGCCAGGGAGTCAGGGAGCTGATACGTCTCCTTGTTCTCGCCCCAGGAAGCCGGGACCATCAGCGCCAGCGTCATGACCAGCGCCAGCAGAGTCGCTAAGATTTTCCGCATGGTATTCTTTCCTCCTTCAATTTTCAGAGCGCGGTGCGCGTTCTGTTGTACCTTTATCATACATGATTTCTCCGAAAAAAGAAATTCTTTTTCCTTCTGCAAGGTATACAAAAATTTCATTCTCATTTTGTTGAAATTGCGTGGGTATAAACCCGGGAAAATGGGATGGATTTTTGCGCATTTCATGATATAATAAAGAATCATGCAATCAACCCGGAAAAGGAGGGCATTTTCCATGAAATATCTGTTTCGCGGGGGCACAGTGGTGTCCGGACGGGGCACCCGCCGGGCGGACGTGCTGGTGGAGGACGAGAAGATCCTCCGGGTGGCCCGCAGCATCTCCGCGCCGGAGGCCACGGTCATCGACGTGGAGGGGCAGCTGCTGCTGCCGGGCTTCATCGACGCCCATACCCATTTCGACCTGGACGTGTGCAGCACCACGACGGCGGACGATTTCTTCTCCGGCAGCCGGTCGGCGCTGCGGGGCGGCACCACCACGGTGGTGGATTTTGCCTGCCCAAATAAGGGAGAGACCCTGCATCAGGGACTGGAGCTGTGGCACAGGAAGGCAGACGGAAGCTGCTGCTGCGACTACGGCTTCCATATGACCATCGACGACTGGAACCCCGGCATCGAGGCGGAGATCGACGACATGTACGCCGCCGGGATCTCCTCGTTCAAAATGTACATGACCTATCCGGCCATGATGATCGGCGACGAGGCCATGTATCACGCCCTGAAAAAGCTCAGGGAAAAGGGAGGCATCTGCGGCGTTCACTGCGAAAACAGCGGCGTCATTGACGCGCTGATCGCCGAGAAGAAGGCCGCAGGGGAGATGGGCGTGGGCTCCCATCCCCGGACCCGGCCCGATTTCCTGGAGGCGGAGGCCGTGTCCCGGCTGCTGCGCATCGCTCAGGCGGTGGATATCCCGGTGGTCATCGTGCATCTGACCAATGCCGCCGCCCTGCGGGAGGTGGAGGCCGCCCGCAAACGGGGCCAGCGGGTGTATGTGGAGACCTGCCCCCAGTATCTGCTGCTGGACGACAGCGTGTATGACGACCCCGACTATTCCCGGGCTGCCCGCTATGTCTGCGCCCCGCCCATCCGCAAGACGGAGGACCAGCGGGTCCTGTGGGCCGCCCTGCGCAAGGGCGAGATCCAGACCGTGTCCACGGATCATTGCAGCTTTACCCTGGAGCAGAAGGACGCCGGACGCGGGGACTTTACCAGGATCCCCGGCGGCCTGCCGGGGGTGGAGACCCGGGGCGAGCTGCTGTATACCTACGGCGTTACCACCCGGAAGATCAGCCTGGCCACCATGTGCCGGGTGCTGTCGGAAAACCCCGCCAAGCTCTACGGTATGTTCCCCCGGAAGGGCGTGCTCCAGGCCGGGGCCGACGCGGATATCGTGGTGTACGATCCCCAGGCGGACCATCTGCTCCGGGCGGAGGACATGACAAGTCTGGCGGGCTACACGCCGTATGAGGGCTTCCCCATCCGGGGCGGCATCCGGCAGGTGTGGCTCCGGGGCCGCCTGGCAGTGGAGGACGGCTTTGTCCTGGCCGGGCCCGACGGGAAGTATATCTCCCGGGGCAAGTGCAGCCTGTGACGAATAAACGAGAGAGGGTCACTGTATGAATATTCTGTATGCCCAGTCACCGGCGCTGTTCTGGTGCGCCCTGGCGCTGATCGTGTGCTTCTTTGTGCGCCGGGGAGCCCACCGGGTCCGGGCGGTGCTGGACCTGGTGCTGGGGCTTTTGTGCGTGGTAGGCGGCGTGGCCCTGTACTATCTGGGCATGTACAACGACGCATTTACCATCCGGGATTTCTGGCACATCCGCACCGCAGGCTGGATCGGCCTGGCAGTGGTCGTGCTGGTGACGGTGTGGCAGGTGGTGAAGGCCACCCGCCGCAGCGTGTCGGCCCGCCGGGCCGCCCGCCAGGCAGAGCGGGACGAAAAGACCCGGCAGAAGGAGCTGGAGGACGCCAGGACCCGGGCCTATACCGCCGGGCAGGAGGACGCCAAGGCCGCCGCCCGGGTGGCGGAAAATGTGTCCGCCGCCGCGGAAGACCGGGAGAACGGGTGAGAAAAAACGGGTGTGCTGCGGCACACCCGTTTGCGCTCGTCAAAAAGGATTTTTGACAAGCTGAGTCCCCGGCTGCGATGCAGCCGGGGACTTGCTGTATTTTTTTTGGGGGGGGGGGGACGGGCTTACCGGGCGGCTTCCATGCCGGCCACCAGGGCCTTCTTGTTGCCATCCAGGAAGCGGGCCTTGCGCTCGCCCAGCTCGATGCGGATGGCCTCGGTCATCTGCTCCACGGTGGTGACGGGGACCTTTTCCAGGACAGCGCCCAGAATGGCCACGTTGGCGCCCTTGGGGTTGCCGATGGACTCGGCAATGGCGTTGGCGTCGCAGTACACCACCTGGATGTCGTCGCGGACGGCCTTGCGGTCGATGATGCTGCTGTTGATCACCAGCACGCCGCCGGGCTTCACATGCTCCTCGAACTTATCCAGAGAGGGACGGTTCATGGCCACGATCACGTCGGCCTTGTCCACCAGGGGGGAGGCCACGGGGTCGTCGGACACGATGACGGAGCAGTTGGCGGTACCGCCGCGCATCTCGGGACCGTAGGAGGGCAGCCAGGAAACGTGCTTGCCGTCCAGCATGCAGGCCATCGCCATGAACTTACCGATCAGGAGCATGCCCTGACCGCCGAAACCGGCGAAAATAAAGGTCTTTTCCATGTTACTTGGCCTCCTTGTCTTTGTAAACACCCAGAGGATAGTAAGGAATCATGTTTTCCTCCAGCCAGGTCATTGCCTCCACGGGAGACATACCCCAGTTGGTGGGGCAGGTGGACAGAACCTCTACCATGCAGAAGCCCTTGCCCTCCTTCTGGTAACGGAAAGCCTTGGCAATGGCCTTCTTGGCCTTGACGATGTTGGCGGTGTTGTTGACGGCCACGCGCTCAATGTAGTAGGAGCTGGGCACGGCGGCCAGCATCTCGCTCATCTTGATGGGGGCGCCGCACCAGGCCTCGTCGCGGCCATAGGGGGAGGTGGTGGTCTTCTGACCGATCAGGGTGGTGGGGGCCATCTGGCCGCCGGTCATGCCGTAAATGGCGTTGTTGACGAAGATGGTGACGATCTTCTCGCCGCGGTGGGCAGCGTGGACGATCTCGGCGGTGCCGATGGAGGCCAGGTCGCCGTCGCCCTGATAGGTGAACACCATGGTGTCGGGACCCACGGCGCGCTTGACGCCGGTGGCCACGGCAGGTGCGCGGCCGTGCGCGGCCTCGTACATGTCGCAGTTGAAGTAGTCATAGGCAAACACGGAGCAGCCCACGGGGGCCACGCCGATGACCTTGCCGTCCAGGTTCATCTCGTCGATGACCTCGGCCACCAGGCGGTGAATGATGCCGTGGTTGCAGCCGGGGCAGTAATGGAACTGCTTATCGGTGAGCAGCTTTGTCTTTTCGAATAATACGGCCATGTTACTTGCCCTCCTTCATGCTGAGAATCTTCTCGACGATCTCATCGGTGGTGGGCATCTGGCTGCCGCAGTGGCCGGTGAAATCAATGGGCTTGGCGCCGTTGAGTGCCAGCTTCACGTCCTCCAGCATCTGGCCCTCGTTCAGCTCCACGTCCAGGACGGCCTTGACGGAATCCTGGCAGGCGGCCTCGCGGACGGCGTCGTAGGGGAAGGGCCACACGGTGATGGGACGGACCAGACCCACGTTGATGCCCTTGGCCTTCAGCTCGGCAATGGCGCTCTTGGCAATACGGGCCACGGTGCCGAAGGCGGTGATGATGTACTCCGCACCCTCGCAGTTATAGGTCTCCACCATCTGCTCGTTGGCCACCACTTCCTTATACACGGCCTGCAGCTCGTCGTTGTGAACGGCCAGGCTCTCGGTGTCGATATAGATGGAGTTGATGACGCCGCGCTTGGCGGGATCGTCGCCGGGCTTCCAGCCGGTGCAGGCCCAGGGCTTCTCTTCGGGGTCGACCTTGTAGTCCACCATTTCGGGCAGCTCCACGGGCTCCATCATCTGGGCGATGATGCCGTCGGCCAGGAACAGAACGGGAATACGGTATTTCTCGGCCTTCTCATAGGCGAACATCATGATATCGATGAACTCCTGGATGGAGGAGGGGGCATAGGTCAGCAGGTGATAGTCGCCGTTGCCGCCGCCCTTGACGCCCTGGAAATAGTCGCCCTGAGAGGCCTGGATGTTGCCCAGACCGGGGCCGCCGCGCATCACGTTGACGATGACGGCGGGAACACGGGCGCCTGCGCAGTAGGAAATGCCCTCCTGCTTCAGGGACACGCCGGGGCTGGAAGAAGAAGTGATGACGCGGGCGCCGGTACCGGCAGCGCCGTACACCATGTTGATGGCCGCCACCTCGCTCTCGGCCTGCAGGAAGCAGCCGCCGATCTCGGGCATACGGGCGGACATGTACTCAGGGATCTCCGTCTGGGGAGTGATGGGGTAGCCGAAGAAGAAACGGGCGCCTGCGCGAATGGCAGCCTCCGCAATAGCTTCGCTGCCCTTCATAAGAGTCAAAGCCATGATTAATCCTCCTTAGTCTTTTTCGATGCGGATCACCACATCAGGGCAGGTACGCGCGCAGGATGTGCAGCCGATGCAGGCCTCCATATCGGTGACCTCAGCCGGATGATAGCCCTTCGCGTTGATCTTCGTCTTGGACAGGGCGATGATGTGCTTGGGACATGCCCGAACGCACAGGCCGCAGCCCTTGCAAAGATTCTCGTTGATAGTAACTCTTACCACACTTTACACCTCTTTTCTGGTTTTACCTTTCCTTTGGGAAAATGTATCAGGGTCCCGATTACCGGGGGATGCGTGAGGTTAATAGATCTCCTTCCGGGGATCCGTGGTGTTCAGCCCGTGCTGGATATAGGAGTCCCAGTCGCGGTGCATGTACACGTCGATGGGGACGGGCGTGCCCACATAGGCGGGGTCCGGATTCCGGGCCAGGAAGTCGTCCAGAAATTCCTTTTTACCGGTGGTATACGCCACGGGAATGCCGGTGCGGTCCGCCACCTCCCGCAGCACCAGGTAGCCGTCCCACAAATCGTCGGCGCTGGTCATGGTGGAGAGGTTGGTATTGTTGATCATACCGGTGATGCTCAGACGGGAATGCAGCTGCATGGCGTCCTGCAGATGGTGGATCTTGTCCGGGGTGCTGGCCAGAGGCCGCCGGATGTTTACCACGTTCAGCACCTCCAGGGCACCGGGCTCCAGGCTGATGAAGTCCTGGTGGTAGCGGCCCAGGGCCGTGGCGCCCACATCGTCGCCGCCTACGTCAAAGATGACGCTGTCCCAATCCAGCACAAAGGCGGACGACACCTCCGCCGGCAGAGACAGCGTCTCGATGCCGGAACAGGCAAAGTTGGGGGATACCAGGCGGATCTCCTTCTGCTCCACCAGCTTGCCGCGCTCGGTCAGGCGGAAGTAGGTGTTCACCATATCCAGGTCCAGCAGCTCCGTCCGGTCGCCCCGGGCGGCGGCCCGGATGGCGAAGTTCAGCGCCAGCTCGCTTTTGCCGCTGCCGTAATTGCCGATCAGCACCTTGACGTTTTTCATGGGTCAGATTCTCCTTAATCTATAAAAGCAAAATTACCGCAGGTTCTCCCTGATGGTCCGGCACAGGGCGGTGATGCCCTGGACGATCTTTTCCTCGGGCATGCAGCTGTAGTTCAGACGCAGGGTATTCTCGTGGCCGCCGTTGGGGAAGAAGGAGCCGCCGGGAACAAAGGCAACCTTCTTTTCCAGGCACTTCATCTGAAGCTCCTTGGCGTCCATATATTCCGGCAGCACCACCCAGGCGAACAGGCCGCCTACGGGATGGGTGCAGGTGCAGCCCTGGGGCAGCTCCCGCTCCAGCGTTTCCAGCATCACCTTCCGGCGCTTGTCATAGCAGGCGCGGATGGTGGCCACATGGGCGTCCAGGTCGAACATCTCGATCCACTTGGAGGTCTCCATCTGGCCCACGGTGGATGCCTGCAGGGAGGCGGCCTGCTCCATGAAGTTGTACTTGGCCAGAATATGCTCCTCGGCGCAGACCCAGCCGATGCGGTAGCCGGGGGCCAGGATCTTGGAGAAGGTGCCCAGGAACACCACCAGGCCCTTGGTATCCAGGCTCTTCAGGGCGGGCAGGGACTCACCCTCGAACCGCAGCTCGCCGTAGGGGTTATCCTCCACCACGGGGATCTCATAGCGGTTGATGATCTCCATGAACCGGTGGCGGCGCTCCAGGTCCCAGGTGCGGCCGGTGGGATTCTGGAAATCGGGGATGACGTAGATCATCTTTACCCGCTCGGTGGTGGCCAGGATCTTTTCCAGCTCCTCCATGATCATGCCGCCGTCGTCGGTGGGCACCTCGATGAACCGGGGCTGGCAGGCCTTGAAGGCGTTGACGGCGCCCAGGTAGGACGGACTCTCCAGCAGCACCACGTCGCCGGGGTCCAGAAAGACCCGGGCGGAGAAATCCAGACCCTGCTGAGAGCCGGAGGTCACCAGAATGTGGTCTGCGTCGGTGTGGATGTTGTTCTTGGCCAGCATGCGGTCGGCAATCTGCTGGCGCAGCTTGGGATAGCCTTCAGTGGATGAATACTGGAGCGCCACGCGGCCGTTCTCCTCCAAAACGGCACGGGAGGCCTCCATCATCTGCTCCACGGGGAACAGCTCCGGGGCGGGCATGCCGCCGGCAAAGGATATGATGTCGGGCTGCGCGGTGAGCTTTAACAGCTCCCGGATCTCGGACCCCTTCAAAAGGTCCATCCTCGATGCGAATTGTACCATGAATGCTTCCTCCTCAAATTCATAGCCATGTGCTTGTGCACCTTGCCGGGCACAAGCATACGCTTACAGCTATATTTAAGCACAAATCCACAACGATGTAAAGAAAAGGAGGGGCAAAAAACGGGGCGAAAACGGACCTGCGGCACAAGTTTGGAGAGAGGTACAAAAAATCCGGGAGGAATCACGGCATTTTCCACAAAGGAAACTTATGTGATATTTTTGGCAAAAATGTTAAAAATATGGCAATTTAAGGCGCGAGACGGGGAGGAAACCGCCGGCCGGCCAGGGGGTGCATGGACAAGCTTCGGGGAAAACGGTATGGTGAAGGGGGCTTATGGGGAGGAAACGCAGAAATGGAAGAACATGCGCTGAATGGTGAGTATATATCCGTCCTTCGGAACGGCGTGCCGTCTTACGGCGGCAGCCAGCGATGGTTGGACAGCGGGGCGCCCATACCGCCTTGGTCGGGAGGAATTCGACCGCTGCCGACGGGGAGGCCAGCGCCTCCCTGCTGTGCACGATATTGGACGTGAGGGCGAAATAGGGACGCTTATCATTCCAGGCATACCGGGCCGTGACCCGGTATGCCTGGAATTTTGCGGTGTTACACCAGCTGCTCCATCTCGTCCACCAGCTCGCCGAACAGAGCCAGGGCGCTGTTCACCGGCTCGGGGGAGCTCATGTCCACGCCAGCGATCTTCAGCAGGCTGATGGGGTCGGTGCTGCAGCCGCCGGACAGGAACTTCTTGTAGTCCGCCACGGCGGGAGCGCCTTCCTTGAGAATGCGGTTGGCAATGGCCACGGCGGCGGAGAAGCCGGTGGCATACTGGAACACATAGTAGTTGTAGAAGAAGTGGGGGATGCGGGCCCATTCCAGGGCGATCTGGTCGTCGGACACCATATCCGGGCCGAAGTACAGCTTGTTGAGCGCATGGTACTTCTGGCACAGGGCATCGGCGGTCAGGGCCTGGCCGCTTTCGGCCATCTTACCCATGGCCAGCTCGAACTCGGCGAACATGGTCTGGCGATACACGGTGCCCTTGAACTGGTCCATGAAGTGGTTGATGAGGTAAGCCCGCTGCTTCTTGTCCGTGGTCTTTTTCAGCAGGTGGCGCATCAGCAGCACCTCGTTGCAGGTGGAGGCCACCTCGGCCACGAAGATCACATAGTCGCTGGTGCTGACGGGCTGATATTTGCAGCTGTGATAGCTGTGCAGGGCATGGCCCATCTCGTGGGCCAGGGTGAACTGGCAGTCCAGATTGTCCTTATGGTTCAGCAGGACATAGGGGTGGGGACGGCTGTTGCCGGAGGAGTAGGCGCCGCTGCGCTTGCCGACGTTCTCGTACACGTCGATCCAGCGGTTGCTGAAGCCCTCCTTCAGCAGGTCCACATAGTCGTCACCCAGCACCTGCAGGGCCTCCAGAACGGTCTCCTTGGCCTGCTCATAGGTAATGGCCTGGTCGGCGTCGGCCACGATGGGGGTGTATACATCGTACATATGCAGCTCGTCCACGCCCAGCAGCTTCTTGCGCAGGGCCACATAGCGGTACATCTTGTCCAGGTTGTTGTGAACGGCCTCGATGAGGTTCATGTACACGGGCACGGGCACCTCGGTAGCGTCCAGAGAGGCCTGGATGGTGCTGTCGTAATGGCGGGCGTTGGCAAAGAAGCACAGCTGCTTGAACTGACCGTCCAGGGTGGCGGCAATGGTGTTCTTATACTGGCCCAGCTGCTTGTAATACGTCTCAAAGGCCCGGCGGCGCAGCTCCCGGTCGGGGCTGGTCAGCAGGGGGACGAAGGTGGCGTCCGTCAGGGGATGGACGTTGCCCTGGCTGTCGGTGACATCGGGGAAGATCTGGTCGGCGTTGCGGAAAACGCCGGCGATGTTCTCGGAGGCGTTGGCCATTTCACCGGCGGAGGCCAGCAGACGCTCCTCGGCAGGGGAGAGAATGTGGTCCTTGCGGCGGCGGATCTGGTACAGGCTGCGGCGATACGTCTCCAGCTCCGGCTGCTGGGCGTAGAACTGGTCCAGCGTCTCATCGGCAATGGCCATGATCTCAGGTGTTGCGAAGGCGGCGGCGCTGGCGATGGACACATATACGTTCATGGCCTTGCCGCGGACGTCCTGATAGAAGCTGTTGCCGGTATCCTCGTCGCCCTTGCAGCTGGCGTAGCCCATGAGCACGCTGAGCCGCAGCTCGATCTCGTCCTGCAGCCGGAACCAGGCCAGCAGATCCTGGGCGCTGCGGGCCAGGGTGCCCTGAAAGGCGGCAATTTTGGCGGGGAATTCCTTCATGGCCTCGTATTCCGCCATCCACGCCTGGTCGCTTTCAAACATATCCTTCAGGTTCCAGGTCATCTCCTCCGGAACCTCGCTGCGCTTGGGAATGCTCTGATTGGTCATAGAATTACCCCTCCATAAATCTTGTCGGATCTCGTCGATTCAACTGGGGAACATTATAGCACACTGTTATTCCATTTGCAAACCATCCTGCGGCCAGGAGAAGATTTTTTTTGCGGCCCGGTGTCTGCCCACCGGCGGCGCACATATACTGGGGCGGGAGGAGATGAGGAATGGATTTTGGAATCGCAGGCGTGGCGGCCATTACGGTGATCGCCTATGCGGCGGGTCAGGCCATGAAGGCCTGGGGCCGCGGGGAGCGGTGGATCCCCACGGTGTGCGCCGTTCTGGGCGGCATCCTGGGGGCGGTGGGCCTGTATGTGATGCCGGGCTTTCCGGCGAATGACGTCATCACCGCCGCCGCCATCGGCATGGTGTCCGGGCTGGCGGCCACCGGCGCGCACCAGGCGGTGAAGCAGCTGTGCGCCGGGCCGGACTGCGGAAAAACGCAGTAGCCCATTATCGGACGGGGAGGCCGCGGCTTCCCCGTCCGGAAAAAACCGAAAAATTTTGAAAAAAAGTGTTGACAAATCAGGGCTGCCGTACTATACTGAGCAAGTCGACAGCGATGAACCAAAATCGCTGGAGCGAATATGGGGGTATAGCTCAGCTGGGAGAGCGCTTGAATGGCATTCAAGAGGTCAGCGGTTCGATCCCGCTTATCTCCACCAACGAAAAACCTTGAAACCGTATTGGTTTCAAGGTTTTCTTTTTTGCCCGCATGGGCGCGGCGGCCTTCGGCCTGCCTTTGCCGCCTGTTCAGCTGAGCTTCTGCATCTCCCGCCGCAGGCGGGAGATGATGCGCTTTTCCAGGCGGGAGATGTACGACTGGGAGATGCCCATGCGGTCGGCTACCTCCTTCTGGGTCAGCTCCTTCCGGCCTCCCAGGCCAAATCGCAGGGAGATGATGTCCTTCTCCCGGGGAGACAGCCGGGATACTGCCTCCGCCAGGAGCTTGCGGTCCACGTCGGCCTCGATGGGCCCCATGACCACGTCGCCGTCGGTGCCCAGCACGTCGGACAGCAGCAGCTCCTTGCCGTCCCAGTCGGTGTTCAGGGGCTCGTCAAAGCTGACCTCCGTGCGCTGGGCGGAATTTTTCCGCAGGTACATGAGGATCTCATTCTCGATGCAGCGGGAGGCGTAGGTGGCCAGCTTGATGTTCTTGTCGGCCCGAAAGGTGTTGATGGCCTTGATGAGGCCGATGGTGCCGATGGAGATCAGGTCCTCGATGTTGATGCCGGTGTTCTCAAACCGGCGGGCGATGTACACCACCAGCCGCAGGTTTCGCTCGATGAGGGTCTGACGGGCCAGCAGCTCCCCTCGCTCCAGGCGGGCGATCCACTCCGCCTCCTCCTGCCGGGGCAGCGGCGGCGGCAGCGTGTCGCTGCCGCCGATGTACATGACCTTATCCGGCCGGCCGTTCAGCCACCGCAGAAGCCGCCGCAGCAGTTCCATGACGCCGCTCCTTTCTTCCGCCCCACAGGGCCTGATAGCCCCCGCCGTCGCTGACAGGGCCCGGGGTCAGGGCCAGCAGCACCCGGGGATATGTAATGCCGCCTACCTTTACATAGTCGCTGCGGACAGCCAGCAGCAGCCCTGCCGCCGTGCCCACGGCGCAGAAGGGCAGCAGACTCCACCGGCAGCCGCCATCCAACCGGTGGAGCCTGGCCATCTTTTCCTCCGGCGGCAGGTCCATGGTGATGATCTCTGCCGCCTGGGGCGGCCACAGCTCCCCCAGGGCCCCCTGCTCCAGCACCAGCACCGGCTGGCCGCTGACGGGGTCCCGGAGGGTATTCCC
>FR884080.1 GCA_000435975.1 Oscillibacter sp. CAG:241
TCTTGCCGAAAATCATGTACGCCGATGTGACCTTGAGAGAAAAGAAAAGCCCAGTCATATGGGCAAAAGCCTTGATATGACTGGGTTTTTGGCGGAGAGTTAGGGATTCGAACCCTAGGTTCCTTTTGGGAACACGACATTTCGAGTGTCGCACCTTCGACCTCTCGGACAACTCTCCGTATATCTCAAGTGTAATCCTTGCTCCGGAAGAATGCAAGAAAAACACGCAAGAACGATATGAAATTGTGAAATCCGAACCCGCGCAAAGCCCTGTGCGGTGGACATTTTCAGCGGGCGAAACGGCCGGAGCTTCCAAAAATATCACGTTGATCACATTACAGTTGATTCAACATCAATTAATATCATTATATCATACTCTGACTCCGTTTGCAACTCTTTTTCCCGATAGGCTTGCAGTCCTACAAGTCAGGCCGCAAAAAAATGGAAACACCCCTCGCTTTTTCTGCCGGAATGTGCTATGATGGCCTCGAGTGCACAGAGAAAGCGAGGACGATCACATGCTGGATATTTTCGATATTCTGGGCCCGGTGATGGTGG
>FR884081.1 GCA_000435975.1 Oscillibacter sp. CAG:241
GTGCTTTTCTGGAGCGGGCGACGAGGCTCGAACTCGCTTCCCGGCATCCCACGAATGGCAATGGCCATTCGTGGGAGCCCTGCCTTACCTCGTATGATTTCACGCGCTGCGCGCAGGTCGAGGCAGCGAGTTCTCGGGGCTGTCTGCAAAAAAGAAAGCACCATCTTCTCAGATGGTGCTTTTCTGGAGCGGGCGACGAGGCTCGAACTCGCTACCTCGACCTTGGCAAGGTCGCGCTCTACCAGATGAGCTACGCCCGCAAACGCAAGATAGATTATAACCCGGCTGGCGGGATTTGTCAACCCCTGCGTTCTGCTTTTTTCAGCTTTTTTTCAGGATGATCTCGATGATGCCCACGTCGCCGCCCTCGGGATAAAAGTTCACGGTCCAGGGCTCCTTTTCCTCCGGGGCCTCCATGGCCTGCACCTGGTCCACAATGGCCCGGACCTGCTCCTCCTGGTGGTCAAAATACCCCACCTGCACCACCAGCTCGCCGCTTCCGCTGCGGGCGGCGGAGGTCAGCAGGTCGTGCAGGGCGGAGATGCTGGTGGTATACACCATGGAGGCGATCTGCTCCGGGGTTCGGCGATAGCCGATGGTCAGCTGGATGGCCGTGTAGTTCCGGGCGCTGTCGTCCACGGTATAGGTCAGATACTCCACGGCATAGGCCCCCAGGGGCGTCTCCTGCTGCACCTCCTTGCAGGCCCGCTCTGCGGCGGCGGAGGCATCCATAGGCTCCGACCCGGCATACAGCCAGACGGTGCCCTCCTTGGCCCCGCCGGTCAGCAGCAGAAGAAGGTCGTTCACCAGGTCCTGATAGCTTTCTGCCCGGAGGACGGACCGGTCCTCGCTTTCGTAGTAGGTGGAGCTGTGGGGCCGGACCACGCTGTAGTCCCGCTCCAGAAGCGAGCCGCACCCGGAGAGCAGCAGCGTCAGCGCCGCCAGAACGGCGGCCAGCACGGTTTTTCTCATGGCCGCCCCTCCGTTACAGGCCCGTGGGGTCATATTGGCCGAAGCCCTCGCCCAGAATTTCATGGGCGTCGCAGACGATGACAAAGGCGTTGGGGTCCACGGCCTGGACCAGCTTCTTCACGGGGATGATCTGGCGGCGACCGAAGGCGCACAGAATCACGCGCTTGTCCTTGCCGCTCCAGGCGCCCTTGCCCTCCAGCAGGGTCACGCCCCGGTCCAGCTGCAGCAGCTCCCGGGTGATGGCCTCATACTGCTCGCTGATGATATAGGCCACCTTGGCGGCGTTGGGGCCGTACACCACCCGGTCGATCAGCAGCGATAGAATATACAGGGCCACAATGCCGTACATGGCCCGGGACAGGTCCCGGAAGCACAGGGCATAGCCCAGGGTCACGGCCACGTCCAGCGCCAGGCACAGGCTGCCGATGGATAGTCCCTGGAACTTTAGCTTCAGGAGCCGTGCGGCCATTTCCGTGCCGCCGGTAGTGGCGCTCTCATGCAGCAGCACGCCGCAGCCGATGCCCACCACGATGCCCCCGTAAATGCAGGCCAGAATGGGATCCATGGCCGGGAAGGTATACAGGGAGGCCAGCACGTCGATCATCAGGGAGCTGACGGCGGTGGCGTACAGGGACGAGATCAGCAGATCACGGCCGATCTTCCGCCAGCCCAGGATAAACAGGGGGATGTTCAGCACCAGGGCCACGATACCTACCGGCAGCATGGGCAGGAAGTGGTTGATGATCTGGGCAACGCCGGTGAACCCGCCCACGGTGAAGCGGTTGGGCACAAAGAACCAGTTGAAGCCCAGGGCATACAGGCCGCAGGCCACGGTAATCAGCGCGTAGCGCTTGAGAATTTTGGCAGCAGACATAGGGGACACCTCTCTTTCTGTTGTATGGAAAAACGCAGGGATATCGGTCGGGGGCGGAAAACACTTTATATGGTGCGTAGGGGGCGGCGTCCCCGGCGCACCGCCCGATTTTCGCATTACAGCAGCGTCAGCTGCTCCTCGCCCCGGTCCTCCGGCTTCAGGATGGCGCCGGCGGCAGGGATGGTGCGGGTGCGGTAGCGGGCCAGGTTCACGATGCCGCTTTCCTCCGCCGGCAGCACCCGGTCCAGGTGATACTTGGGCTTCAGGGTCATCACCGCCACGCCCTGGACATTTCGGGTGGTCTTGGGGGCCAGCAGGGACGTGTGCACCAGCAGGGCCCGGGGCTCTGTGGACACAAGGGCCAGCTCCCGGTCCTCCGGCAGGGGCAAGATGCTCACCAGGGGGCTCTTGTCGGAGTAGGCCCCCGTCAGCTTCCGGCGGTTGGACACCGTGGCATAGGCGGACAGCTCCACCCGGGCGGCCTTGCCGTTTTCATAGAAGAACAGCAGACACCCGGAATAGTCCCCGGGCAGCACCATGAAGATGACCCGCTCGCCCTCGTCCATGGCCAGTCGGCCCGGCAGGTAGTCGCCCAGGACGCTGGCCTTGCTGTCGCCGAACTCCGACACCCGGGTCTTGTACACCTGGCACCGGTCGGTGAAGAACATGATCTCGGCGTTGTTGCCGGTCTCCGCCTGCTGGCGCAGGCCGTCGCCTTCCTTATACTTCTGCTCCCCGCTCATGCGCAGGGACTTGGGGGTGATCTTCTTGAAGTACCCCTCCCGGGACAGGAACACCGTCACGGGGTAATCCTCCGGCTGGTCGTCCTCCACGTATTCCTCCACCTCGTGACCGTAGAGGAGCTCCGTCCGCCGGGGCACAGCGTACTTTTTGCGCACCTGCTCCAGCTCGCCCACGATGATCTTCCGGATCCGGGCAGGCTTTTGCAGGGTGTCCTCCAGGTCGGCGATCTCCTTTTGCAGGTCCTCGGTCTCCTGGACCCGCTTGAGGATATACTCCTTGTTGATATTTCGCAGCTTGATCTCCGCCACATATTCCGCCTGGACCTGGTCGATGCCGAAGCCGATCATCAGGTTGGGGATGACCTCGGCCTCCTCCTCGGTCTCCCGGATGATGGCGATGGCCTTGTCGATGTCCAGCAGGATACGCTTCAGGCCCAGCAGCAGGTGCAGCTTGTCCTTTTTGCGGTTCAGCACGAAATACACCCGCCGCCGCACGCACTCCGTGCGCCAGGCCGTCCACTCGTTCAGAATCTCTCCCACGCCCATGACCCGGGGCATTCCGGCGATGAGAATGTTGAAATTGCAGCTGACCGTGTCCTGCAGGGGCGTCAGGCGGAACAGCTTGGTCATCAGCTTCTCCGGGTCCGCGCCGCGCTTGAGGTCGATGGCCAGCTTCAGGCCCGACAGGTCCGTCTCGTCCCGCATGTCGCTGATCTCGCTGATTTTCCCGGCCTTGATAAGCTCCGCCACCTTGTCCAGAATGGCCTCGATGGAGGTGGAGTAGGGGATTTCATAGATTTCGATGAGGTTTGCCTGCTTGTCATACTGCCACCGGGAGCGGACCTTCACGCCGCCCCGGCCGGTGCGGTACAGCTCCCGCAGCTCCGCCGGGTCGCAGATGATCTGGCCCCCGGTGGGGAAATCCGGAGCCAGCAGTGTGGAGGCCACGTCGTGGTCCGGGTTTTTCAGTAGGGCGATGGTGGTGTCGCACACCTCCCCCAGGTTGAAGCCGCAGATCTGGGACGCCATGCCCACGGCGATGCCCTGGTTGGCGGACACCAGCACGTTGGGGAAGGTGGTGGGCAGCAGGGACGGCTCCTTCATGGAGTTGTCGTAGTTGTCCACAAAGTCCACGGCGTCGCAGTCCAGGTCCCGGAACAGCTCCGCGCAGATGGGGGCCAGCTTTGCCTCGGTGTACCGGCTGGCGGCATAGGCCATGTCCCGGGAGTACACCTTGCCGAAGTTGCCCTTGCTGTCCACGAAGGGGTGCAGCAGGGATTCGTTGCCCTTGGCCAGGCGCACCATGGTCTCGTAAATGGCCTGGTCGCCGTGGGGGTTCAGGCGCATGGTCTGACCCACGATGTTGGCGGACTTGGTGCGTCCGCCGGTGAGCAGTCCCATTTTGTACATGGTATACAGCAGCTTGCGATGGGAGGGCTTGAAGCCGTCGATCTCCGGAATGGCCCGGGAGACGATGACGCTCATGGCGTAGGGCATATAGTTTTCGTCCAGAGTCCGGGTGATGGGCTGCTCCACCACCGTCCCCCGCAGTCCCAGCACATTGGGGTCTGCGGGCCGGTGAACGGCTTTGGGTTCTGTTTTCTTCTTTGCCATAGGAAACGGGTTCCTTTCGTTGTGGGGTTATTGTCAGCTTACGTCGATCATGTCCAGGTACAGGTGTCCGTTCTCGGCGATATAGTCCTTTCGTCCGGCCAGGTTGTCGCCCAGCAGCAGGTCGAATACCCGGGCGGTCTCCTCCGCCTCGTCGGGCAGCACACGCACCAGCCGCCGGGTCTCCGGGTTCATGGTGGTCAGCCACATCATCTCCGGGTCGTTTTCGCCCAGTCCCTTGGATCGCTGGACGGTGAATTTCTTCCCCTCCAGCTGGCGGACGATGTCGGCCTTCTCCTTTTCGGAGTAGGCAAACCACGTCTTTTCCGTGCTCTTTTCCTTATAGGTGATCTCAAACAGCGGCGTCTCCGCAATGTAGACGTACCCCTCCCGGATCAAGGTGGGACACAGCCGGTACAGCATGGTCAGGATCAGCGTCCGGATCTGGAAGCCGTCCACATCGCCGTCGGTGCAGATGACCACCTTGCTCCAGCGGAGGCTGCCCAGGTCGAACTGGTTCAGCTCCTTGGCCGCCTTGCCCTGCACCTCCACGCCGCAGCCCAGCACCTTCATCAGGTCCGTAATCACATCGCTTTTGAAGATCCGGGGATAGTCCGCCTTCAGGCAGTTGAGGATCTTGCCCCGGACGGGCATCAGCCCCTGGAACTCCGCGTCCCGGGACTGCTTGCAGGCGCCCAGAGCGGAGTCGCCCTCCACGATGTAGATCTCCCGCCGGTCCACGTCCTTGGTGCGACAGTCCACGAACTTCTGCACCCGGTTGGCAATGTCGATCTTCTCCGTCAGCTTTTTTTTGGTGCCCAGGCGGGTGCGCTCCGCCGTCTCCCGGCTGCGCTTGTTGATAAGCACCTGGGCTGCCATGCGCTCGGCGGCGTCGTGATTCTCGATGAAATATACCTGCAGCTGCTGGCGCAGGAACTCGGACATGGCGTCCTGGATGAACTTGTTGGTGATGGCTTTTTTCGTCTGGTTCTCGTAGCTGGTCTGGGTGGAAAAGTTGCTGCTGACCAGCAGCAGGCACTCCTGCACGTCAGGGAAGGTGATCTTGCTCTCGCCCTTGGTGTATTTGTTGTTGTCCCGAAGATATTTGTCCAGTGCCGCCACAAAGGCCAGGCGGGTGGCCTTGTCGGGGCTGCCCCCGTGCTCCAGGAAGCTGGAGTTGTGATAGTGCTCCATCAGGTGCACCCGGTTGGAAAAGCACCACGCAATGTTCAGCTTCACCTTATACTCGGGCTTGTCCGCCCGGTCCCGGCCCTGGCGCTCCGCCTCCCAGCACACGGGCTCGGTGATGGGGTCTTCCCCGGCCAGCTCGGCAATATAGTCCCGGATGCCGTTTTCATACAGAAAGTCCTGGGTGTCGAACCTTCCGGCAGATACCTCGCTGCGCAGCCGGAACGTGACCCCGGCATTGACCACCGCCTGCCGCTTCATCACATCCCGGTAATAGTCCAGGGGGATGTCGATGTCGGTGAACACCTCCAGGTCCGGCAGCCAGCGAATGGTGGTGCCGGTTTTCCTCCGGGTCAGGGGTGTGACCTCCATCTGACCCGCGATCTCGCCCCGCCGGAAGTGGAGCTTATACTCGTTTCCGTCCCGGCAGACGGTAACGTCCATGTAGCGGCTGGCATACTGGGTGGCGCAGGAGCCCAGGCCGTTCAGGCCCAGGGAGAACTCATAGTTTTCCCCGGTGGGGTCGTATTTGCCGCCGGCGTACATCTCGCAGAACACCAGCTCCCAGTTGTACCGCCCCTCCTTTTCGTTCCAGTCCACGGGACAGCCCCGGCCCTGGTCCTCCACCTGGATGGACTTGTCCAGGAAGCGGGTCACGGTGATGAGCCGCCCGAAGCCCGCCCGGGCCTCGTCGATGGCGTTGGACATGATCTCAAACACCGCATGCTCGCAGCCCTCCAGCCCGTCGGAGCCGAAAATGACGCCGGGCCGTTTCCGGACCCGGTCCGCACCCTTCAGGCTGGATATGCTGTCGTTGTCGTATACTTTTTTCTTGGCCATAGATTCCCTCCGGCGGTCAAGGCCGCCAAAACTCCGATTATACAATCTATTGTAACGCAAAACTCCCCGTCTGGCAAGTGCCGCCGCCGGACGGGGCAAAAATGTTTTGCCGGGTCAAAAAGTTACGCAGGCCGGGTCCCCATAATTCTTTTGCAACCGGGCCGGTATCCGGTATCCGCAAGGGTTTTGCACATTATCCACAGGGTTTTCCACATAATTATGTTAACAGGAACATGGCGCAAAAAATGCCGGAACCCGAAGAAAAGGGATAATAAACCGCCGGCCTGCGCGGAAAGCGCAGACCGGCGGCGCGCGATGATTTTTTTACAGCCAGCTCTGGTCGAAGCCGTAGGGCAGCAGCTCCCGCAGCCGGAAGCTCTTGGCCTGGCCCCGGCCGTTGAGACAGATGACCTCCATCTCCGGGGCAAACTCCATCATCACCTGGCGGCAGGAGCCACAGGGCACGCAGTAGTCCTCGCTCCGTCCGGCGATGACGATGCGCACAAAGTCCCGGTGCCCCTCGCTGACGGCCTTGAAGATGGCGGTGCGCTCGGCGCAGATGGTGCAGCCATAGGCGGCGTTTTCAATGTTGCAGCCGGTAAACACCGTTCCGTCGGCACACTCCAGAGCCGCCCCCACCGGGAAGTGGGAATAGGGGATATAGGCCCGGTCCAGCATGGCCACAGCGGCCTGGCATAGCTCGTCTCTTGTCACGATGTGGTCCTCCCTTTCGTGGTGTTTTTTCTGACACGCTTTTTACCGGGCGTTGTAGCGCCGGATGCCCAGGGCCAGCAGGTCCATGGCCCGCTCCAGATCCGCCTGCTTCAGCACATAGGCAATGCGGATCTCGCTGCGGCCCCGGCCCGGGGTGGCATAGAAGGGCTCGCCCGGAGCGAACATCACGGTGTCGCCGTTGTCCTCGAACTCCTCCAGCAGCCAGCGCTGGAAGGTGTCGGCGTCGTCCACCGGCAGGTGGGCCATGACGTAGAACGCCCCCTTGGGACACTCGCAGATGACGCCGGGGATGGCCTGGAGCTTCTGCATCACCGTATCCCGGCGGCGCTTATACTCCTCCCGCACGGCGGCAAAATACTCCGGGCCCACATCGTACAGGGCGGCGGAGGCCACCTGGTCCAGGGTGGGCACCGACAGGCGGCACTGGGCATACTTCATGGCGTGGGCCATCAGCTCCCGGTTGCGGGTGATGAGGCAGCCGATGCGGGCGCCGCAGGCAGAGAACCGCTTGGATACGGTGTCGATGACGATGACGTTTTCCGCCGCGTCCGGGAACTGGCCCAGGGATTGCAGCGGCTCCCCGGCGTAGACGAACTCCCGGTACGCCTCGTCGCCGATGATGAACAGGTCGTGGGCCTTGGCCACGTCCACCAGCATCCGCATTTCCTCCGGCGTCAGCACCACGCCGGTGGGGTTGCCGGGGTTGGTGCACACGATGGCCCGGGTATGCTGGTTGATCTCCGCCTCCACCCGGGCCCGGTCGGCGTAGCGGTAGCCCTCGTGGGGGCTGGTGGGAATGGGGTGGATGGACGCGCCGCAGGTGCGGACCATGGTGTTGTAGTTGGGATAGAAGGGCTCGGGAATCAGAACCTCGTCGCCATCGTCCAGGATGCAGTTGAAGGCGATCTGCAGCGCCTCGGAGCCGCCATTGGTGATGAGGATATCCCCGGCGTCGAAGTGCATGTCCAGCTTGTCGTAATATTTCTGAATGGCCTCCACCAGCACCGGCATACCGGGGGAGGGGGCATATTCCAGCACCGGCAGGTCAAAATGCCGCACGGCCTCAAAATACGCCTTGGGCGTCTCGATGTCCGGCTGGCCGATGTTCAGGTGATAGATTCTCCGACCCTTGGCCTGGGCCGCCACAGCGTAGGGGTGGAACTTCCGCATAGGGGACAGGCCGCATTTCTGGACCTTGCTGGAAAATTTCATATCTGGTGACCTCCTACAATTTTGACAGAATCGCGTGTCCTTTCTACCTTCCATCTTAGCCTATTTTTCGAAAAAGTCAACCGCAACTTTTCCGTGCCTTTCCCCACGGCCTCCGCAGTCGGTTTTGTCATAATTTGTAACATTTTGTTTCCGCCTTTTAACTGGACATTTTCTCCGGCCCGGCCTTATAATATGCTCTGTGAGTTCAGCCGGGGCTGCGGCCCTGCGGAGATAAAAAGAGGAAAACCATCATGGGATTTAATACGCTTGCATTTGTTTTCGCGTTTCTGCCGCTGTTTCTGGCGGCGTTTTATCTGGTCCCCGCCCGCTGGCGGGCGGCGCTGCTGTGTCTGGGGAGCCTGGTGTTCTACGTCATCGGCGTGTGGAAAAGGCCCTGGTGCCTGGCTCCGCTGCTGGGCCTGGCGGCGCTGGTATATTTCCTGGGCCGGGGGATGCAGCCCCGGAAAAGCCGGGGGCTGCTGGTGCTGGGCCTGGCGGCCCTGTTCGGCTGCCTGTTCTTCTTCAAATATGCGGGGCTCCTGGGTCTGGGAGTGACGCTGCCCCTGGCCATCAGCTTCTATTCCTTCCAGCTGGCGGCGTATCTCATCGACGTGTATCGGGGCTGGGTGACGGCGGAGACGAAGCCCCTGCTGTTTTTCACCGGCGTGCTGCTGTTTCCCAAGCTGCTGTCCGGCCCTCTGATGGACCCGCTGTCCCTGCAGCAGCAGCTGTCCGCCCCGCCCCGGCCCGGTCTGGAGGATTTCGACAGCGGACTGCGTGACTTCGTGCTGGGTCTGTCCATGAAGGTGCTGCTGGCCAACCAGATCGGCGGCCTGTGGCGTCAGGTGGGCAATATCGGCTACGAGAGCGTGTCCACACCTCTGGCATGGATGGGCATCGCAGCCTATTCCCTGCAATTGTATCTGGACTTCTGCGGCTATTCCTGGATGGCTCTGGGGCTGGGCCGGATGCTGGGCTTCCGCCTGCCCCGGAACTTCGAGCATCCCTATGCTGCCCGGTCCATGCGGGACTTCTGGCGCCGGTGGCACATCAGCCTCAGCTCCTGGTTCCGGGATTATGTATACATTCCCTTGGGCGGCAGCCGGGAGGGCAAAGCCCGGACATATCTGAACCTGTTGGCGGTATGGGTCCTGACGGGCCTGTGGCACGGCAGCACTCTGAATTTCCTGCTGTGGGGCCTGTTTCTGTTTGTCCTCATCGCTCTGGAGCGGGCAGGCTGGGACCGGGTGCTGGATAAGAGCCGGGTGCTGTCCCGGGTCTACATGGTGCTGATGATCCCCCTGAGCTGGCTGCTGTTCGCCATCCCGTCGGTGGGCCGCATCGGCGTGTACCTGGGCCGCCTGTTCCCCATCGTGTCCCGGGGGGTGGCCGTCAACGCCGGGGACTGGCTGCAATACGGCAAACAGTATTGGTGGCTGCTGGTGCTGGGCATCGTGTTCTCCACTCCGGGGCCGGAGAAGCTGTGGAACCGCATTCGCAGCTCCTGGCTGGGCACGGTGATCCTGGCGGTGCTGTTCTGGGCCTGCGTATACTGCATGTCCGTGGCCACCAACGATCCGTTTCTGTACTTCTCGTTCTAAGGGGGCAATTCTCATGAAGCATATCCACAACCTCCGCCCCTTGGCGCTGGCTTTTATCCTGGTGGTCACCGGCATCGCCGCCGCCGTGTGCGGCCTGGTGATGAAGGGGCAGCTGCAAAAATATGTGGGAGGCTACGACGACAAATGGGCCGTGGCGGTGCCGTTTCTGATGCTGCGGGACGACACGGACTGGCAGCGGATGCTGGCGGCCAAAAATGCGCCTGCGCCGGACCCCCAGCCGGACCCCGAACCGGCACCGGAGCCTGAGCCTGAACCGGACCCCGAACCGGAGCCGGAGCCCCAGCCCCCGGTGGTGGTCACCAACGCCGTGTACGGCCAGGACGAGAGCTTTTTCGACGATGCGCTGTTCATCGGCGACTCCCGGATGGTGAACGTGGCCAACTATGCCCGGCTGGGCAATGCCGACTATTTCGCCGACGTGGGCATGACGGTGTTCAAGATGTTCTCCACCACCGCCTCCGACAAGGACTTCGGCGCCACGGACCTGGCGTCACTGCTGCGTTCCCGGGAGTACAGCCATATTTTCATCATGCTGGGCCTCAACGAGGCCGGTTATCCCCTGGGGAACCTGTTCGACACCTACCAGAGCGACCTGGAGCAGCTGCGCCAGCTCCAGCCGGACGCCACCATCTACATTCTGAAGGCCTACGGCGTCACCGCCGACATTGCCGCCGGGAATCCCAGCTTTGCCCACAGCCGCCTGACCGCCGTGAACCAGGGCTTCGCGGACCTGGCCGACGGCGACCGCATCCGCTGCCTGGACTCGGACATGCTGTTCTGCGGCAGCGACGGCTTCATGCTGCCGGAATACACCGGCGACGGCGTCCACCCCTATGGCAAATACGCTTATTTCTTCTCCCAGTGGCTGTGTGAGCAGATCACCCAGGGAAAATAACCGCCAGAG
>FR884082.1 GCA_000435975.1 Oscillibacter sp. CAG:241
GCGGCCTGACCAGAGAATGGTCAGGCCGCCGCTTATTTTTTCGTTATCCCGCCTTTCGGATGCCCCGCCGTGCGGTGGATACGCTGACCAGGGCAATCACCGCCAGTGCAATGGCCAGGGCCCCGGCGCACAGGGCCGCCGTCTGCCACGGGGACACGGACATGGCGAGCTCCGAGCCGGTCAGCTCCTGTAATTTACCGATGGCCCAGGACATGCCCGGGATGCTGACGGCCAGCGCGATCACCGTTCCGATAACCGCCACGGCGGCGGAGGACAGCCAGATGCTCCCGGTAATATCCCGCTTCACCGTGCCCAGGGTCCACATCCGCAGGGCGGTTTTGCCCTCCTGCAGGGGGAACAGCACGCAGTAGGCCGCCAGGACCACCACCCACAGGGCCAGCCCCACCCAGAGCACCGTCCGGGAGACTCTGGTGTAGCCGTCCAGGCTCTCCACGATGTCGCTGTACCCCGGTCATAGTAAGTCACCGTGCCGCCCAGGTCGTTTTCCTCCAGCCGGGCCTCCATCCGGTCAATGGTACCGTTTTGCAGAATCAGGCTGGACCACACGCCGCAGCTGCCGGTTACCGTCCGGCAGGTGACACTTTTCTCCGGCGCAAACACACTGTTGGGGGTAAAGCTGGTAGGGGTAGTCACCCACTCGCTGCTTTGGCGGTACAGACCGATGATGGTGTACTCCGTCTCCTGCCGGAAGCCCTCCTGGGTCACGAACACAGACGCCCGAGGATTGCAGGACTCCTGAACCCGGGCATAGATCGGAGGAAGCCCCGGGTCGTCCTCATACAGGGACAGCGGCAGAACGTCCCCCACGTTCAGGCCGTTTTCCCGGGCCAGGGACTCGGAAATCAGGCACACCGCCGCCCCGGAGTCATACTCCTGCTGGAAGAAGCTGCGGCCTTGGGTGACCATGGCGTTCCCGTTGGCAAACTCCGCCAGGCCCTCTAACTTTTCCACCGTCAGCACCGGCGCGCTGTGGTTGGTGACGTCCAGTGCTTTCAGGGCCGTCTGCCAGGCCGACGTGCTGTCGATGATCTCTCGGGCGGTGACGCCCTCCGGAAGCTCCTGGATGGACGGCAGGTCATAGCGGCCATAGTCCACCGTCTGCATCGTCCACAGGCCGGAATCCCCGTCCGGGGCCAGTGTTTCCAGCGGTCCGGAATACCGGACCACGTTGGTGCGCAGGTGGTCCGCCGCGTTCATGGACAGGTTGAACACCTCCGCCCCGGTGGTGGGGTCCCGATAACCCGGGGCATCCGGGGGCAGCTCCCGAAGCGTCTCGTCTAAAACCTGCTCCTCCTGGCGGGTTCGCTGGTCATAGCGGATCAGGTTGTTCTCAATGTCCAGGGACCAGGGGTCCAGCCGGACGTTGGTGTCCCACAGAATTTCGGCGGCGATCCCGCATCGCTCCTCCCACTCCGTGTCGTCATAGGTGCAGGCCAGCAGCAGATATCGTTTTCCCGCCTCCGGCCGCACGGGAACGTCCCCATCGCCGTAATACTGGGTGAAGCGGATATCCGTCTGCCATCCGGTGGGGTCCCGCAGCCCCTGCTGCAGGCCGTACACGCCCAGCACCTGCCCGGATATGGACCACACTGACTCGGAGTAGGACGCCCCCTCCTGGGGCGGGTCTTGGCGCTCCTGGACCTCTGCCGCCAGAACCTCCAGGATGAAGTATGTATAGGGGGCGTCCGGGGCGGAATCCATTGTCTCGCCGCCATCGTAGCTGCGGAAATTGTACAGATCCAGCAGCGGGTTCAGGCCGGGGCTGTACCCGCTGACCAGGCCCACCCTGGGCCGGGAACGGATGATACTCCAGTTCTGCTGTTCCGGCTGTTCCAGGAACCGGGCCGCTTCCCATGCGGCGGAAGCACTTGCGAGGGATGGGTCAGAATCCCCCGTCGGCTCGTCCCCGCCGGTGACCACCGCCACGGTGGTGTAGGTCGCCTCCACCCCGGCCCGGGTCCGGGACGCCGCCCAGAACTGGCCCCCGGACAGGGCCAAGATCACCCCCGCCAGGGCCAGCAATAAAGCGCCAAAGGCCGCTTTCACCGGCCGCCGGGTCAGTTGGGTCATGGGATTCATGGAAAAAACTCCTTTCAAATTTGCCGACTGGGTATAACGATGTCAGGAAAATTCTCTATTATCGCTCTCTCCCAGGATTTTTATTCAACCATCAGGGCAGGCTCAAGAGACTGGTATTCACGGCAGCCAGAAGACGTGCAACCGGTAAGTCCCGCACTCAATATCTCCACAGCATGTTGACACAGTCCGCAGTTCTTCTGCTTTGTATAGTGATGCTTTGCTGGATTTACGGCACCGTGATTTGAAGAATATGTATTGTAGTAATTACTGTGCCCTTCGTCATAACTACTCGGGGCGAGAACTAGATAATCTCGTCCGCAAGTGTTGCACCTCATTTGCCTATATAACGTTACCTTATGAACGTCAGTATTAACAAAAGAGTATTTTTTTACATCCTTGACGTAGTATCCGCTACATGTGTGGCTACCAAATTCGACTACCTCTGTTGCGCACACGGGAATCACCAGGAAAATGGACATAACCAATGCCAAAGTTAGTCCAAGGAGCGTTCTTACCATCTTTTTCATGACGGAGTTTGCTCCTTTCAAACATTTATTGCCGGGTTACGGACTGTGGATAAAAACCTTCACCGCATAGGCATCACCTCCAAGCTTATGTATCATAAACCAATTTCAGTCTATCATACATAATTCGCTCTGTCAAGGGGATGGAGGCGAAGAAGGCGCAAAAATGAGCTCTTTTGTATGGCGGCTGTGCCATACAAAAGAGCTCATTTGCAGCTTGGGATTTTTACTTCACCAGTTCGATGATGGCGGTCTCGGCAGCATCGCCGCGGCGGATGCCGGTGCGGATGATGCGGGTGTAGCCGCCGTTGCGCTCGGCATATTCAGGAGCGATCTCCTTGAACAGCTTGTGGGCGACGGTCTCTCTGGTAATGAAGCTCAGCGCCTGACGATAGGCAGCCAGATCACCCTTCTTGCCCAGGGTAATCATCTTTTCAGCCAGGGGCTTGATCTCCTTGGCGCGGGTGACGGTGGTCTCCATCCGGCCATTGTCCAGGAAATCGGTGACCTGCTGACGGAGCATCGCCATACGCTGATCGGTAGTCTTACCGAGCTTACGAGTTCCGGGCATTTCAGTTTCCTCCTTGTAAGGATATGCGCACAGAGGCGCGTTAGTTGTTCTCTTCGTCGGCCAGGGACAGGCCCATTGCCTCCAGCTTGCCGATGACCTCCTCCAGGGACTTGCGGCCCAGGTTGCGCACCTTCATCATCTCGTCCTCGGTTTTGGAGATCAGATCCGCCACCGTGTTGATGTTGGCGCGCTTGAGGCAGTTAAAGCTGCGGACGGACAGGTCCAGCTCTTCGATGGTCATATCCAGCACCGTGCTCTGGGGATCCGCGGACTTCTCCACCACGGTGGGGCGGCCGTCCAGGGTATCGGACAGATCGGTGAACAGGGCAAAGTGATCGCACAGGATCTTGGCGCCCAGGGATACGGCGTCGCGGGCGGAAATCGTGGAATCCGTCCAGACCTCCAGCGTCAGCTTGTCGAAGTCGCTCATGCTGCCGACGCGGGTGTTTTCCACCGTGTAATTCACCTTATACACGGGGGTATAGATGGAGTCGATGGGGATCACGCCGATGACGCCGGGGCGCTGGGCCTTGTTCCGGTCGGCGGACACATAGCCGCGGCCGTGGCTCAGGGTGATTTCCATGCTCAGGGTGGCACCCACATCCAGGGTAGCCAGGTGCAGCTCGGGGTTCAGGACCTCGACTTCACCGTCGCTCTTGATGTCGCCGGCCGTCACCTCGCAGGGACCAGTCGCCTCAATATAGACGGTCTTGGTGCCCTCGCAGTGCAGCTTGGTCAGCAGACTCTTCACGTTCAGAACGATCTCGGTCACGTCCTCTTTCACACCGGGGATGGTGGAAAACTCGTGCTGCACACCGGCGATCTTGATGCTGGTGGCCGCCGTGCCGGGCAAAGAGGAGAGCATGATGCGCCGCAGCGCATTGCCCAGGGTCGTTCCGTAACCGCGCTCCAGGGGTTCGATCACATATTTTCCATAGGAAGCATCGCCGGGCGTTTCGATACACTCGATCTGGGGCTTCTCAATTTCGATCATGCAGTACCCTCCTTCATTCTCGTTACGGCGCGGACACGTCCGCGCTTACTTGGATTCCTTTGCTTTATGAGGGTCTCGACCCTATTACTTGGAGTACAACTCGACGATGAGGTGTTCCTCGATGGGCATATCAATGTCCTCGCGGGCGGGCAGCTTGGTGACGGTGCCCTTCAGGGCGTTCTTGTCACGCTCCAGCCACTGGGGGACGGTGACCAGCGGGGCATCCTCGCCGGTCAGGCGCTTGAAGGCCACGGAGGAGCGGCTGCTCTCGCGGACCTCGATGACATCGCCAACGCGAACCAGATAGGAAGGAATGTTCACCTTCTGGCCGTTGACGGTGAAATGCGCGTGGTTCACCAGCTGACGGGCCTCGCGGCGGGTCATGGCAAAGCCCAGACGATACACCACGTTGTCCAGGCGGCGCTCCACCAGGGTCAGCAGGTTCTCGCCGGTCTTGCCGGGCATACGGGAAGCCTTCTCATAGTACATATGGAACTGCTTCTCCAGGATACCGTAGACGAACTTCACCTTCTGCTTCTCGTTGAGCTGGATGGCATACTCGCTCTTCTTCTTTCTCATCTGGCCGCCGGGGTTGCGCTTGGTCTCCTTCTTGGAGTAACCCATGACGGTAGGAGAAATGCCCAGCGCCTTGCAGCGCTTGGCGATAGGCTGCATATTCTTAGCCATATTCTTACTTATCCTCCTTGTTCCGATTACACACGCCGACGCTTGGGGGGACGGCAACCATTGTGGGGGATGGGCGTGACGTCCTTGATCATGGTCACTTCCAGACCCACGGCCTGCAGGGCGCGGATGGCGGCCTCACGACCCTGGCCAGGGCCCTTGACGAAAACCTCAACGGTCTTCAGGCCATGCTCCATGGCGGCCTTGGCGGCGGTCTCGGCGGCGCTCTGTGCGGCGAAGGGGGTGGACTTCTTGCTGCCGCGGAAGCCCAGGCCGCCGGAGGAAGCCCAGGACAGTGCGTTGCCCTGGCTATCGGTCACGGTGACCATGGTGTTGTTGAAGGAAGAACGGATATGGACCTGGCCCTTTTCGACGTTCTTCTTCTCACGGCGGCGGCGGATGACCTTCTTACCGGTCTTAGGATTAGCCATATTCTATCTTCCCTCCTTACTTCTTCTTGTTGGCGATGGTCTTTTTGGGGCCCTTGCGGGTGCGGGCGTTGGTCTTGCTGCGCTGGCCGCGCACGGGCAGGCCGCGGCGATGACGGGTGCCGCGGTAGCAGCCGATCTCGGTCAGCCGCTTGATATCCAGGGCAACCTGACGGCGCAGGTCGCCTTCCACCACGTAGCTCTGGTCGATGGCTTCACGAAGCTTGGCTTCGTCGGCCTCGGTCAGATCCTTGACGCGGGTGTCGGGGTTGATCCCAGTCTGCGCCAGGATGTCCTGGGCGCTCTTTCTGCCAATACCGTAGATATAGGTCAAACCGATTTCGATTCGCTTATCCTTGGGCAGGTCAATACCGGCAATACGTGCCATACTTTAAAGCACCTCCACTTTCTACTTAGCCCTGACGCTGCTTGTGCTTGGGATTCTCGCAGATCACCATAACGCGACCTTTGCGGCGAATGATCTTGCACTTTTCGCACATGGGCTTCACGGACGGTCTTACTTTCATGTCAATAAACCTCCTACTTACTACGCCAGGTAATCCGGCCGCGGGTCAGATCGTAAGGCGACATCTCCACTGTCACCTTGTCGCCGGGCAGAATCCTGATGAAATTCATTCTGAGCTTTCCGGAAATATGCGCTAAGATAGTGTGACCATTTCCAATGTCAACTTGGAATGTGGTGTTGGGCAGTGATTCAACCACCACTCCCTCAACTTCGATCATGTCGGATTTTGCCAAGTGTTATCCCTCCTGGTCCTGATTACCGCCGCTGAATGCGGCTAAGGCTTTACGAAGCTCACTATTTGTGATTTTTTCGCTGCTTCTGATCTTGTCGGCAACGGGGCCGCTGCCCTCCTCCACCAGCTCCACATGCTTGCGGCGCTTGCGTTTGGGGGTTTCCACGCGGCGGCGTTTGCCGTCCGCCAGCAGGAGGAAGTCTCCCTCCGTCGCAAGCACGAAGAAGAGGCTTCCCGCGTCCCTGCCGGCGATAGATTTTACGATGTTGGATCTGGCAATGTCCATACGCTCACACCAAAGAGCCCTCGGGGTCCGTCAGAAGCTCCGGGTCCCCGGCGGTGATGAGAACGGTGTTCTCATAGTGGGCGGCATACTTGCCGTCGGCTGTGCGAACGGTCCATCCGTCGGGCATCTGCACGATGGCGGCAGAGCCGGCGTTGACCATGGGCTCCACGGCGATGGTCATGCCCCGCAGAAGCCGGGGGCCATGGCCGGGACGGCCATAGTTGGGCACCTCCGGCGGCTCGTGCATATTGCGCCCGATGCCGTGACCCACATACTCCCGGACGATGCTGTAGCCCTGACTCTCCGCATAGGCCTGGACGGCGGCGGAGATGTCGGACAGGCGATAGCCCTCACGGGCGTACCTGATGCCCTCGAAGAAGCTCTGCTGGGTGGCACGGATCAGCCGCAGCGCCTCATCGGACACCTTGCCGCAGGGGTAGGTGCCGGCGCAGTCGCCGTGGAAGCCGCCGATGAACGCGCCCACGTCCACGCTGACGATATCGCCCTCCTGCAGCACCCGCTTGCCGGGGATGCCGTGGATGATCTCGTCATTGACGGAGACGCATACGCTGGCGGGATAGCCGTTGTAGTGCAGGAACGACGGGATCGCCCCCTGCTCGGTGATGAACCTGTGGACTGCCTTGTCAATTTGTTGGGTTGTTACGCCGGGTTTTACCATATCCCGTGCCACAGCACGGGCAGCCGCGGTAATCTTTCCCGCCCGGCGCATCAGTTCGATCTCGTGCGCGGATTTCAGCGTGATCATTCGGTCACTCCCAATTCACGCAGGATCGCCTGCGTGGTCCCAGCCACGGTGGGCTGGTCCTCCACAGTTTTCAGAATCCCACGGGCCTCGTAGAAGCCCTTCAGGGGCTCTGTCTCTTTATGATAAACCGCCAAACGGTCCCGGACCGTGTTGGGGTCATCATCCTTGCGCTGCACGAGCTTGCTGCCGCACACATCGCACACACCCTCCTTTTTCGGGGGGATGTTCACGATGTGGTAGCTGGCGCCGCAGCTCTCGCAGACACGGCGGCCACCCATACGAGCCACGATCTTTTCATCGGGGATCTCGATGGCCACCACGGCGTCGAAGCTGATGCCGGCCTGCTCCATGGCCTCGGCCTGGGCGATGGTGCGGGGCACCCCGTCCAGAATGTAGCCGTTGGCGCAGTCGGACTCCTGCAGACGCTCCTGGATGATGCCGATGATGACTTCATCGGGCACCAGGCGGCCGGCGTCCATGTACTCCTTGGCACGAAGGCCGGTGGGCGTACCGTTTTTGACGGCAGCGCGGAGGATGTTGCCGGTGGAAATGGTGGGCACGTTGAGCTTTTTCTTGAGAATATCCGCCTGGGTGCCCTTCCCGGCACCCGGAGCGCCTAAAAGGATCAGTTTCATATTGCACACCTCGATTATTCCAGGAAGCCCTTATACTGACGCATCAGCATCTGGGACTCCAGAGCCTGGACGGTCTCCAGCGCCACACCGACCACGATGATGACGGAGGTGCCGCCGATGGACAGAGCCGCGACATTGACGATCTTGCCAATGATCAGAGGCAGAATAGCCACGATGCCCAGATACACAGCGCCGAAGAGCGTGACCTTATTGAGGACCTTCTGAATGAACGCAGCGGTGGGGTTGCCCGGACGGAAGCCGGGAATGAAGCCGCCGTTCTTCTTCAGGTTGTTGGAGATCTCCACGGGGTTGAACTGGATGGTGGCGTAGAAGTAGCTGAAAGCGATGATCATCAGGAAGTAGAAGATCATGTACAGCACGGACTTGGTGTCAATGGCGTTGAGGAAGCCATACCAGAAGGTGCCCTCCTTCGGCTGCTTGCAGAAAGCGGCGATGGTGGAGGGGATCATGGCGATGGACTGGGCGAAGATGATGGGCAGAACGCCGGACATGTTCACCTTCATGGGCAGGGTGGAGGACTGGCCGCCGTACATCTTGCGGCCAACCTGACGCTTGGCGTACTGCACGGGGATGCGGCGCTCGGCACCGTTGACCCAGGTGATCAGCACGATCAGCAGCAGGATGCCCACGATGACCAGCAGAGCCATCCACCACTTCAGGGTGCCGGCCCGGAAGCCGTCGACCATCTGGGACACCATAGTGGGAACGCGGGACAGGATGCCCGCAAACAGGATAATGGAAATGCCGTTGCCGATACCGAACTCGGTGATCTGCTCGCCCATCCACATCACGAAGGAGGAGCCGGCGATGAAGGAAACGGTGATGACCAGAGCGGCCCACACAGACGTGCTGTTGAGGATGCCGTAGTTCTTCATCAGGAAGAAGTAGCCGATACCCTGAATGATGGCGATGGCCACCGTGGCATAGCGGGTGATAGACTGGATCTTCTTCTTGCCTTCCTCGCCGCCCTCCTGCGCCATACGGCCCAGGGAGGGGATCGCGATGGTCAGCAGCTGGATGATGATGGAGCTGTTGATATAGGGCTGGACGCCCAGGGCAAAGATGGTGGCCTGGGCAAAGGCGCCGCCGGACATGACGTTGTACAGGCTCAGCACGGTGGTGCTCAGCTGGTCCATGTAGGTGCCCAGCAGGCCGGTGTTCACATAGGGAACGGGAATGGCATTGCCAATGCGGAAGATCAGCAGAATCAGCGCGGTGAAGATGATCTTCTTGCGCAGCTCGGGGATGCCCCAAGCCTTTCTAATGGTCTGGATCAACTTAGATCACCTCTGCCTTTCCTCCAGCAGCCTCGATTGCGTCTTTGGCAGACTGGGAGAAAGCAGCGGCCTGTACGGTCACCTTCTTGGTAACATTGCCGTTACCCAGAACCTTGTAGCCGTATTCACACTTGCTCAGGATTCCCTTGGCAAGCAGGGCCTCTGCGGTGACGATGTCGCCGTCCTCAAACTTGTTGAGAGCGGTCAGGTTGATAATCTCCAGGGGTTTGGCAAAAATGTTGTTGAAGCCACGCTTGGGGATACGGCGTGTCAGAGGCATCTGGCCGCCTTCGAACCCGATGCGGGTACCGCCGCCGGAGCGGGCCTTCTGGCCCTTATGGCCGCGGCCGGCAGTCTTGCCGTTACCGGAGCCGGCGCCGCGGCCCTTGCGGTAAGCTTCCCTGACGGAGCCAGTGGCGGGAGACAGTTCGTTGAGTTTCATCCTCTCGCACCTCCTTATTCTACTTCGGTGACCTGGAGCAGATAGCCGATCTTGGCGATCTTGCCCCGGGTCTGGGCATTGTCGGGCTGAACGGTGGTGTCACCGATCTTGCGCAGGCCCATGGACTTGGCAGTGGCAATGTGCTTTTCCAGTCTGCCGTTGAGGCTCTTGACGAGCTTGATGTTCAGATTAGCCATTGTTCACGCCTCCTTAGCCCACGATCTCGTCGACGC
>FR884083.1 GCA_000435975.1 Oscillibacter sp. CAG:241
TGGGGTCCAGGGTCAGCTGGGGGGTCATGTTATCGGTCATGGTTATCGTCCTTCCTTATATCATTAAAATGTTAAAGCTCCAATTGAATGCCGCCGTCCTGGGGGCCGCTGTCGTCGGACGGGGCCTGGGTCCGGTGAATGGGGTCATCGCTGAGACCCTCCCGGGCCATCATGTTGTCCAGCACCGTGATGTCCGTGGAGATATCCAGGGCCTGGTCGCCGAACAGACTGTCCAGCTGCCGCTCGAAGGCAGTGACGATGGTGCCCATCATGCCCCGGACCCGCTCCATGGTGCCGGTGATGTTCTCGCCCTGGACCCCCTGATGACTCATGTCGTCATAGGCGCGCAGCAGCTTCAGGGTGGTGGGCAGGTAGTAGCTCATGAATTTGCGGATCTGGGGCAGCTGAGTGGGATCCTTCTGCACCTGCCGGAAGATCTTGCCGGATACCTGCTCCAGGCGGTCGATCTGGGCACTGATGGCCGCATCCTGGATGCTGTCGTTCAGGCGGCGCATTTCGTCCAAAGCCTTCTGGCCCTCGGATACCATCTTGTCCAGCTCCGGATTGCCGGTGGTTTTCGGCTCCTCCGGCACCTCCTCCACAACATCCTTCCAGAACAGGCGGGCGATGCCGTACACCGCGGCGGAGGCCGCCAGCACGATGACGAAGTGGCCCACCCGATACAGGGGGAACAGCAGGGCATACAGCACCCATACAGCCGCCGCCGCATACAGCGGCGCAGCCGGCTTATGAACAATTTTTTTCATCCCATCGCCTCCGAATTTGCGTTGAGACCATTATACCCCACAGGCCATTTTCGGTCAAGAAAAAAGCCTGTGGGGCGGGGAAAATCAGATGGCCACGGGAATTTTTCCGTCGAAGGGCAGGGGCTCGTAGCCCTCCAGGCGGAAGCTGTCCCGGGTGAATTGGTAGAAATCCGTAACGGCGGGGTCCACCACCAGCCGGGGGGCCGGACGGCCCTGCCGCCGCAGAAGCTCCTCCACCAGAGGGACATGGCGGTCGTAGATATGGGCATCGGCGATGACGTGGACCAGCTCGCCGGCCTCCAGGCCGGAGGCCCGGGCCATCATATGCACCAGGACGGCATACTGGGCCACGTTCCAGTTGTTGGCCGTCAGCATATCCTGGCTGCGCTGGTTCAGAATGGCGTTCAGGGTCCGGCCCGACACGTTGAAGGTCATGGAATAGGCGCAGGGGTACAGGGCCATCTCGTGCAGGTCCTGGAAGTTATACAGATTGGTCATGATCCGCCGGGAGGCGGGGTTGTGCCGCAGGTCATACAGCACCCGGTCCACCTGGTCAAACGCCCCCTCCGGGTACTGGTGCTTCACCCCCAGCTGATAGCCGTAGGCCTTGCCGATGGAGCCGTTTTCGTCGGCCCAGCTGTCCCAGATGTGGCCCCGCAGGTCGTGGATGTTGTTGGACTTCTGCTGCCAGATCCACAGAAGCTCGTCGATGCAGGTTTTGAAATAGGTGCGGCGGATGGTGAGAATGGGAAACTCCTGCCGCAGGTCATAGCGGTTGATGATGCCGAATTTCTTCACCGTGTGGGCCGGAGTACCGTCCTCCCAGTGGGGGCGGACGTTCTGGTCTGTGTCCCACACCCCGTTTTCCAGGATGTCCCGGCAGTTCTGCTGAAATATTTCATCGGCGCGGCTCATAGACAGCCCCTCCTTATACGTTTTGGGGTTATTGTACCATAACGGGGGGAGCATAGCAATAAAAATCCCGGCAGCAAGGCTGCCGGGATTCACTGGAAGCACCCCATATAGCTCAGGCCGGATCGGATTCATCCTTGAATTCAGATCGAAACAGCAGAAGCATGATCGCAGAATAGATGAGAAAGCAGACGTTCAGCCCAAGAACAGCGGGGATGGCCGGGAAGACGTTGTGAGACACGGTGGCATACATGGCTAAGGGATAGCTCAGCAGCGGGAAAAGAAGGCCGCAGTATCTGCGCCAGCGTAGCAGCCACCACGTGTTGCAGGTAAACACCAGCGCAACGAGAAAGTAGGTATTATTGAAGATAAGGGACAATGTGCAAAGCACAATGTTGATCAATTGAAGAAGCATACCCCGCCTGAACTGTTGGACGGTATACTTTTGCAGAGGACTCCACATAGGCAACCTCCTAGGAACGTGGGCCAACGCTCTTGTAAACGTTATAGCCATCCAGTGCCTGTGCATAGCAATTCTGATAGTAACTTTCACTCTTGTTATAACTCGTAGTCCTGGACCCGCTATCGATCTCTGCTCTTCTCGTACTAGAGGGTGAGGCATCTTCATATGCCTCGTATGAAACCGTTCTTATGGTCATGTTATAGGGATACTCGGAACTGTTAACATTAACATAACGTGAAAATATTGCTGTACAGGTATAACAATTCATCGATCCGGCTGCAATGGAAGCATACACACTTACAACGACGTTAAATGCAGTACAAATGGCTTGCACAATAGTATTTGTCACAATCAGTCCCAAAACAGAGGTAATCAGAGTTGACACAAATACTGCAGTCGACCAACTCTTATTCTGTGAAAAGCGCACTTCAAACCTCATGTCCTCATAAACCCGTACAGTATTTCCGTCCATGGTCGTACTATACCTTATGATGTCTTCAAAGGGCGATGTGCCAACGTACTTCACGAGTTGCGGATAAATATCTGCTCCCGCAGAACTGAATGGCTGAATGGAATTATGCATTTCAGATGGTGTGTTGCTGACGAAAATGATTTCCTCCGCTTGACTGATGTGATCTTCCGCATAAGCAATAATGTCCGTCCAAAATGCGGAACTAGATGGCTCAAAGGGCATTGGATAATCAGAAATATACCACTGGTACACTGTATCCGGATTATGAGAATACTTAATTGAAACTGTCATGGAATGGTGAGTATCATTTGTAATTATCGTCGCATCTCGGTCTTCGGATTGTAAAATGAACATATCACCATCTTCGGCCGCATAGAGACCGGGCAGTTCACTTTTGTTCGGAAGAGCCGAGGCAACAGTTGTAGAGGATAGTGAAAAGAGAAGTACGAAAATTAGGAAAATAGATAATCTTTTTTTCATATATAACCTCCATTTCAATTTCACGCGCAGAAGTAGTGAAAATATAAGTAAACGACAAATCCTCCTTTCTGCAATAATTATATAAAATATTATCGCATATATATTTGCTTTTGTCAATTACAAACATAATTAATCAAAAAAACAGTGCGATTTGCCAAATGCAGTTATTGCGTGTGCAGAGAAGCTAAACCCTGCCATAAGCAAAATCTGTTTGCTGCCGCGGAAAATAACTGGTATACTATATATGTATGACTATGTGAATCAGGAGGAAATGACTATGCAGTATGATGTGCTGATCGTGGGCGGAGGCCCCGGCGGGATCTATTCCGCCTATGAGCTGCTGAAGAAACGGCCGGACCTGAAGATCGCCCTGTTTGAGGCGGGACATGCCCTGAGCCGGCGGCACTGTCCCATTGACGGGGACAAGGTGAAGTCCTGCGTCAAGTGCCCCACCTGCGCCATTATGAACGGCTTCGGCGGAGCCGGGGCCTTTTCCGACGGCAAATACAACATCACCAACCAGTTCGGCGGCACCCTGCACGAGTATATCGGCAAGAAGCAGGCCCTGGCGCTGATGGAATATGTGGACGAAATCAACGTGGCAAACGGTGGTGAGGGCACCCACCTGTACTCCACCGGCGCAACCCCCATCAAGAAGCTGTGCCTGGAGAATGACCTGCACCTGCTGGACGCCTCCGTGCGCCATCTGGGCACGGATAAGAACCTGGTGGTGCTGGAGCACCTGTATAACCGGCTGAAGGACAAGATGGATATCTACTTCGACACGCCGGTGCAGTCCGTGGAGCGCACCGACGGCGGCTACCGGGTGGTGACGGACAAGGGCAGCTACGACGGGCGCTACTGCGTCATCTCCGTGGGCCGCAGCGGCAGCAAGTGGATGGAGCAGGTGTGCCGGGAGCTGGACATTGCCACCAGGTCCAACCGGGTGGACATCGGTGTCCGGGTGGAGCTGCCCTATGAGGTGTTCGCCCACCTGACCGACGAGCTGTATGAAAGCAAGATCGTCTACCGCACCGAGAAGTTCCAGGACCGGGTGCGCACCTTCTGCATGAACCCCAAGGGCGCGGTGGTCAACGAGAACACCAACGGCATCGTCACCGTCAACGGCCACAGCTATGAGGACCCGGCCATGCACACCGAGAATACCAACTTCGCCCTGCTGGTGGCCAAGCACTTCTCCGAGCCCTTCAAGGACTCCAACGGCTACGGCGAGAGCATCGCCCGGCTGTCCAACATGCTGGGCGGCGGCGTGATCATCCAGCGGTTCGGCGACCTGATCCGGGGCCAGCGGTCCACCCCCAAGCGCATTGAGGAGAGCTTCGTGACCCCCACCCTGTCCGCTACTCCCGGCGACCTGAGCCTGGTGATGCCCAAGCGCATCCTGGACGGCATCATCGAGATGATCTATGCCCTGGATAAGATCGCCCCGGGCACCGCCAACGACGACACCCTGCTCTACGGCGTGGAGGTGAAGTTCTATAACATGGAGGTGCAGCTGGACAACAACCTCCAGACCTGCCACCCGGGGCTGTTCGTCATCGGCGACGGCAGCGGCGTGACCCACTCCCTGTCCCACGCCAGTGCCAGCGGCGTGTATGTGGCCCGGTATATCGCGGAAAACGCGTGATAGGAGAATAGCAGTAGGAGAAATAACAGACGGAAAAAACCGTCCTGCCCTATGGCAGGACGGTTTTTCATCAGAACAGGCCGGTGATGACGCCGTTTTCGTCCACGTCGATCTTTTCCGCCGCCGGGACCCGGGGCAGGCCGGGCATGGTCATAATGTCGCCGGTATAGGCCACGATGAAGCCGGCTCCGGCGCTGACCCGCAGACTGCGGACGGTGACGGTGAAGCCCGTGGGAGCTCCCAGCAGGGTGGGGTCGTCGGACAGAGAATACTGTGTTTTGGCCATGCACACCGGCAGGTCGCCGAAGCCCAGCTCCGTCAGGCGCTGGAGCTGCTTCTGGGCGGCGGGGGTCAGCACCGCCTGAGCGCCGCCGTATACCCGGCCCACAATGGCGTTGAGCTTATAGGCCAGGGAGGCGTTGTCGGGATAGGCAAAGGAGAAGGGGGTCAGCTGGGGCTGATCGCACAGGCGCACCACCTCCTGGGCCAGGGCACGTCCGCCCTCGCCGCCCTTGGCCCACACCTCAGACAGCACGGCATTGACTCCCAGGGCGCGGCATTTGTCCTCCACCAGGCGCAGCTCCGCCGCCGTATCCGTGGGAAAGGCGTTGATGGCCACCACGCAGGGCAGATGGAAGGTATTGCGGATGGTGTTCACATGGTGCAGCAGGTTGGGCAAGCCCTTTTCCAGGGCGGACAGGTCCTCCCGGCCCAGCTCCGCCTTGGGGACACCGCCGTGGTATTTCAGGGCCCGGACCGTGGCCACGATGACCACGGCGGAGGGGCGCAGACCGGACAGGCGGCACTTGATATCAAAGAACTTCTCCGCCCCCAGGTCTGCGGCAAAGCCCGCCTCGGTGACGGCGTAGTCCCCCAGCTTCAGGGCCATGCGGGTGGCGGTGACGCTGTTGCAGCCGTGGGCGATGTTGGCAAAGGGGCCGCCGTGGATAAAGGCGGGGGAGTGCTCCAGGGTCTGGACCAGGTTGGGCTTCAGGGCGTCCTTCAGCAGGGCGGCCATGGCTCCCTCGGCTTTGAGATCGTGGGCGGTGACGGGACGGCCGTCGAAGGTATAGGCCACGATCATGCGGCCCAGCCGGGCCTTCAGGTCGGTGATGTCACTGGCCAGACACAGAACGGCCATGACCTCGCTGGCCACGGTGATGTCGAAGCCGTCCTCCCGGGGGACACCCTGCATTTTGCCGCCCAGGCCGTCGATGACGTGGCGCAGCTGGCGGTCGTTCATGTCCACGCAGCGCTTCCAGACGATCTGCTTGACGTCGATGCCCAGGGCGTTGCCCTGCTGGATGTGGTTGTCCAGCAGAGCGGCCAGCAGGTTGTTGGCCGCGCCGATGGCGTGGAAATCGCCGGTGAAGTGAAGATTGATGTCCTCCATGGGGATGACCTGGGCATAGCCGCCGCCGGCGGCTCCGCCCTTGACGCCGAACACCGGCCCCAGAGACGGCTCCCGCAGGGCGGCTACGGCGTTTTTGCCGATTTTGCGCAGGCCGTCCGTCAGGCCCACGGTGGTGGTGGTCTTGCCCTCGCCGGCGGGGGTGGGGGTGATGGCGGTGACTAAGATGAGCTTGCCGTCGGGCCGGTGGGCCTGCTCCCGCAGCAGGCGGTAGTCGATCTTGGCCTTGCAGCGGCCGTACTGCTCCACATACTGGGGGTCGATGCCGCAGGAGGCGGCAATGTCGCCGATGGGCAGGGGCACGGCCTGCTGGGCGATCTGGATATCTGTCATGTATTGTCTCCCTTCTGTTCCCTATCCTGTCCCCGAATGGGGACCCTATGGGAAGCATTATACGGCATCGGAGCGCAATTGTCACCAGGAAAATGGCCGGAAGGAAGAAAAAAGGAAGCGGACGGGGCAGAGCCTCGTCCGCTTTTATACCGTTATGCCTGCCGCAGAATTTCCTGGATCTCCGCCAGGCCTGCGGCAAAATGGATGCCCTGCTGCCGGTCCGGGGAGGACAGGCCCTTTTCGATCATGTGCTCCAGCAGGGCCTTCAGATGGTCATAATACCCATTGAGGTTGTACAGGATGCAGGGAGCCTTCAGCTGCTTCAGGGACACCTGGGACATGACCTCGGCAATCTCCTCCAGGGTGCCGGTGCCGCCGGGGAAGGCGATGAAGGCATCGCCCAGCTCGATCATTTTCGCCTTGCGCCGGGCCATGTCCTCCGTGACGATGAGCCGGGTCAGACCGTCGTACTGATAGCCTGCGTCCATGAAAAACTGCGGCTCCACACCGGTGACCTGGCCGCCGGCTTCCAGAACGCTCCGGGCCAGGCGGCCCATAAGACCGGTTTTGGACCCGCCGTAGACCAGGGCGTTGCCGCTGGTCCCGATCCACCGGCCCAGCTCACGGACGGCGCGCTCCAGCGCCGGGTCGTTGCCCCGGCTGGCGCCAAGATAAACGGTGATGTGCATGTGCATGACTCCCTTCGATTTTTTCCCTTACTATACCAGGCTTTGCAGGGAAAGTCCAGGGAAACGCCTGCCAAGAGGGTTGGAAGCCCCTCCGGATTGGCCGGAGGGGCTGCTTTGGTGATGGCTTGTTATTCTCCGTAGCGGACGTGGAGCAGCTCATGGCAGCGCTCGTGGCCGTACTCGTCCAGCAGGCGGGTGACAATGGGGTTCTTCTCCGCCCCCTTGAACATGGCGGTGGCGTCCGCCTCGTACAGACCCGCGCCGCGGCGCTTCTTCGCCGCCGTCAGGCCATAGGGCTGGCCCGCGCCGCCTACGCAGCCGCCCTGGCAGGTCATGACCTCTACCAGGTGATAAAACCGCTTTCCGGCCTCCACGTCGGCGATCAGCTCCTTGGCGTGGGACAGGCCGTTGACGATGGCGATGTGCAGCTCCTGGCCCTCCACGGTCAGGTTTACCTCACGGATGGCCCCGTCGCCCCGCAGGTCCGTGACCCGGATGGCCTGAAGGGCGTTGTTGCTCTTGTCCGGCAGACAGTACCGCACCACGGCCTCTGCCACGCCGCCGGTGACGCCGTAGATCACCGCCGCGCCGGAGCCCAGGCCGAAGGGCAGGTCCGGGGCCTCAGGCTCCAGCTCCGTCAGCTGGATACCGGCCTCCCGGATCATGTCCACCAGCTCCCGGGTGGTGATGACCAGATCCACGTCGGGCTGCCCGTCCCGGGTAAATTCCGCCCGGGCGGCCTCCATCTTCTTGGCGGTGCAGGGCATGATGGCCATGTGATACGTCCGCCGTCCGTCGGCGGCGTCCTTTGCCTGATACTTATCCCGCAGCACGGCGGCGAACATCTCCATAGGGGACTTGCAGGAGGAGATATTCCGCAGATACTTGGGGTCGTTGAGCTCCAGATACTTCACCCAGGCGGGGCAGCAGCTGGTGAACATGGGGAAGGGACCGCCGGCCTTCAGCCGCTCCAGGAACTCCTGGGACTCGCTGATGGTGGTCATATCCGCGGCAAAGTCGGTGTCGTACACCTCCTCCACGCCCATGAGCTTCAGGGCCTTTACCAGCCGATCCATGACGTTTTCTCCGGCGGGCAGGCCGAACTCCTCACCCAGGGCCACCCGCACGGCGGGGGCGATCTGGACCACCACCCGGTTTTTCGGGTCGTGGAGGGCCTGCCAGGCCTGGCCGATCTGGTTTTTCACGGTGATGGCGCCGGTGGTGCACACGGCGGCACACTGGCCGCAGCCCACGCACTTGGTGTCCGCCAGCTTCCGGTCAAAGGCGGGCATGACCTGCAGCTCGCTGCCCCGGTGGGCATAGTTCAGGATGCCCTGGCCCTGGAGCTCCTCGCAGACCCGGACGCAGTCGCCGCAGAGAATGCACTTGTTGGGGTCCCGGAAAATGGCCGGACTGGTGTTGTCCTGCTCATAGCGCTCCCGGGTGTCCGGGAACCGGACCCGGCTGACGCCGAAGCGCTGGGCCAGGGCCTGCAGGCGGCAGTTGCCGCTTTTGGCGCAGGTGGTGCAGCTGCAGTCGTGGGAGGCCAGCATCAGCTCCAGGATCATCCGCCGGTGCCGCAGCAGCCGGGCGGTGTTGGTGCGGATCTCCAGCCCGTCCCGGGGCTCCATGGAGCAGGAGGCGTCGATTTTACCGGTTTTAACATTTTCCACGATGCACATGCGGCACGCGCCGTGGACCGACAGCTCGGAATAGTAGCAGAAGGTGGGCATGTCGATGCCTGCCTTGCGGATAACGGAGAGGACGTTCTTCTCCCCATCGAACGGCACCCGCTGGCCGTCTACGATCATGATTCCCTTGGCCATGGTCATACCTCCTCCTCAATGGCGTCGATAGCGCCGAAGGGGCAGGCTCCCCAGCAAGCGCCGCAGTGGATACACTTGGTGGTGTCGATGACGTGGGGCATGCGGATCTGGCCGGAGATGGCGTCCATGGGACAGTTCTTGGCGCACTTGCCGCAGCCCTTGCACAGCTCGGGAATGATCTCCAGATGGCGCTTGCGCCCGTTGCAGATGGGACAGTGGTGGTCCACCACATGGGCCAGATACTCGTCCCGGAAATAGCGCAGGGTGCTCTGGACGGGCTTGCAGGCGCTCTGGCCCAGGCCGCACAGAGCCGTCTCGGTGATGGTATTGGACAGATTCTCCAGCAGCTCCAGGTCCTCCATGGTGCCCTCGTTGCCGACGATGCGGTCCAGGATCTCCAGCATGCGCTTGGTGCCCTCCCGGCAGGGAACGCACTTGCCGCAGCTTTCGTTCTGGGTGAAGCTCATGAAGAAGCGGGCAGTCTCCACCATGCAGGTATCCTCGTCCATGACCACCAGGCCGCCGGAGCCGATCATAGCCCCGATCTTCTTCAGAGAGTCGAAGTCCAGGGGCAGGTCCAGGTGCTCACTGCTGGCGCAGCAGCAGCCGCCGGAGGGGCCGCCGATCTGCACGGCCTTGAACTTCTTGCCGTCGGGGATGCCGCCGCCGATGTCGAAGATGACCTCGCGGACGGTGGTACCCATGGGCACCTCGATCAGGCCGGTGTTCACCACGTTGCCGGTCAGGGCGAAGGCCTTGGTGCCGGGACTCTTCTCGGTGCCGATGTGCCGGTACCAGTCCACGCCGTTGCGGATGATCAGGGGGACGTTGGCAAAGGTCTCCACGTTGTTGAGCACCGTGGGCTTGCCCCACAGGCCGTGCTCAATGGTGCGGGGGGGCTTTACCCGGGGCATGCCGCGCTTGCCCTCGATGGAGGAGGTCAGGGCGCTGCCCTCGCCGCAGACAAAGGCGCCTGCGCCGCGGTTCACATGGAGGTGGAAATTGAAGCCGCTGCCCAGAATGTCGTCCCCCAGCAGGCCCAGCTCCTGGGCCTTTTCGATGGCGGTTTTCAGCCGGGACACCGCCAGGGGATACTCGGCCCGGACGTAGATATAGCCCTCGTCGCTGCCGGCGGCCAGGCCGGCGATCATCATGCCCTCCAGCACGGAGTGGGGATTGCCCTCCATAATGGAACGGTCCATGAACGCGCCGGGGTCGCCCTCGTCGCCGTTGCAGACGATGTACTTCTTGTCCGCCTGCTGCCGGCGGGCGCCGTCCCACTTCTGCCCGGCGGGGAAGCCGCCGCCGCCCCGGCCCCGCAGGCCCGAGTCGATGATATCCCGGCAGATCTGCTCATCCGTCATCTCGAACAGGGCCCGCTCAAAGCCGGAGTAGCCGCCCTTGGCGATGTACTCCTCAATGTCCTGGGCGTCGCTGGTGCCGCAGTTCTCCAGCACCACCCGGTGCTGCTTTTTGTAGAAGGGGATGTCCTCCTGCCGGGGATAGGCCACCCCGTTCAGCCGGTACACCAGCCGGTCGATGATCTCCCCGCCCAGAACGGTCTTTTCCAGGATCTCGTGGCAGTCCTCGGGCTTCACATGGATGTACATGATGCCCATGGGCTCAATGTGGACCAGGGGGCCCATTTCGCAGAAGCCGTGGCACCCACTCATCTTGATGTGCAGGCTCTTTTCCTCGTCGCTGTCGTGCTTCAGGCCGATATACACCGGCAGGCCCCGGCTTTCACACTCGCTTTTCAGGTTTTCATAGATTTTCAGCGCGCCGCCGGCAATGCAGCCGGTGCCGGCGCAGATCAGCACGGAGGGGGTCTCCTTGCTGCGGCGCAGGGCCTGCTGGGCCTTATGGCGCAGATCGCAGAACGCGTCGCGGGTCAGTTTCATTGGGCGGCCTCCTCCTTCCGGATACGCTCCAGCAGCTCCAGGGCGCTGGTGGGGGTCATTTTGGCGTGGACCTCGCCGTCCACGGTCATCACCGGGGCCAGGCCGCATGCGCCCAGGCATGCCACCGTTTCCAGGGTGAACATGCCGTCGTCGCTGGTCTTACGCTTGCCGGACAGGCCCAGGTACTCGTATATGGCGTCGTAAATGGGGCCGGACTTCCGGACGTGACAGGCCGTACCGGCGCAGACCTTGATGATGTGCTTGCCCTTGGCCTCCAGGGAGAAGTTTTCATAGAAGGTGGCCACGCTGTACACCTTGGACACGCTGATGCCCAGGCGCTGGGCCACCAACGTCAGGTTGGCCTCGCTGAGATAGTTGTATGCCGCCTGAATATCCTGCAAAATGGCAATGAGATTTTCCGTTTTGCAGCCGTATTGCTCCACAATAGCGGCAGCCCGTTCGGTTTGGGGGTTCATTCCTTTCCTCCTCTTTGCTCTGTTGAAGATTTTCTATCGAACCAGTTTCGCTAAATGATTCATCTAATATTTTATCATACACAGAAAAAATTCGCAACAGGAAATTGTGAAAATTTTGATAAAGGATTTCCGGCTTCATACATAATAATTGAAATGAACGAAATACGGCACTTCCCGCAGGGAGCTTTCCTATCCGCCGAAGGCAGTGCGGGTTTGCCGGCTTCCCATCCATAGGAGACAGCGTCAGGACAAAAAGGGAGGGCGGACCGGGAAACCCCGTCCGCCCCCAAGTGAGGAGAAAAATGGTAAGAAAATAGCAATGGTATCAAATCAGCATGGCCAAAAGCCACACCGCGCCGATGACCGCGCCGCCCAGAAGGGCCGCCAGCCACGGGGACATGCGCAGCCGCCGCCGGGGCGGCGCGCCGTGGGACCGGGCATAGTCCTTGGCAATGCGGATGGCCTGGTCCACCACCTGTTGGGAGGTGACCCCGCCGCTGCCCACTGCCGCGTCGTTGCGCACGATGAAAATTGCCTGCTCGAATATATGCGGGTCCGGGGAATCCACCACAATGACCCGGCGGGAAAGTCCTTTTACCAAGAGTTATGCCCTCCTCTGTTGCGATTTCGTCTGACAGGTTCAGTATGCCCGCCCATAGGGGGAATATACCCGCTAAACCGGCTTTTTTTCGCCGGAGGACAGGTGCAGCGCCAGCACGGCGCAGTCGTCCTCCAGGCCCTTGCGCCCCCGGGACTCCGCCAGGATCAGCGACACCAGAGCGTTGACGTCCCGGCCGCTCCAGCCTGCCAGCAGATTTTGCAGCCATTCGTCGTTTCCCGCGTCGGCAATGCCGTCAGACACCATGACGAAAAAGCTCCCGGCAGTCAGCTGGAGCCGGGTGCACTCCGGCGCGTCCCGGACGGCCTGGAGCCCGGCGGGCAGGGACTGCCCGGCATAGCGGCTGACGCTGCCGCCCCGCTTGCAGTAGGACGGGGCAGCTCCGTATTTATACAGGGCCGCCTGGCCGCTGGACCGCTGCAGGGCCAGCAGGTCGATGGTGGTGAAGCCTCCGCCGCTCTCTCCCCGCAGGGACAGGGCGGTGTTTAAGGTTTTCAGCGCCGGACCCGGCTCAATGCCCGCCTCCAGAAACTGCCGCAGCAGCCGGACGGTCATGGCGGCCTCCCGGTGGGCGGCCTCGCCGCTGCCCATGCCGTCGGACAGCAGCAGATACACGGCGCCGCCTACCTCGAAGGAATCCAGCTGGTCGCCGCAGACATTCTGCCCCTCCCGGGGCCGCAGAGACGACGCCACCCGATAGCCCATGGCCTGGGCGCTGGCGGGGACGGCGGGACCGGCACTGGCCAGCAGGTCCCCCAGCTGGGCATACTGCTCCCGGGCCTGGTCCCGGACCTCTGACAGCCGCCGGTGATACTGCTGCCGCAGCAGATAGGACCGCAGCTCCAGATTCACCGCCTCCACAAATTCCGTCAGATGGACGCAGCGGGAGGTGAAATACAGGGGAAAATCCCCGGGCAGCGCCTGACCCCGCCGCAGCAGCTGGGGACAGGCGTCATTGAAGGCGTTGTAGGTGGCGCCGTAATTCTGCCGCCAGCAGGTATCCCGCAGAATACACCGGCGGCACACCTGCTCCGCCGCCCGGTCAAACAACACAGAGGGATTTTCCGGCTTTTCCGGGGCGGTGCCCCGGAAAAAGCTGTCGTACAGATCCCGCAGGGCGGCGGCAGGCTTGGCGAAGCGGTCCTGCAGGGGCCGCTTTTCCGGCTGGGGCTCCTTTTTTTCCGCCGGCGGAGTCAGCCGGGGCAAGGGCAGAAGGGACAACATTCCGCCCGAGGCCAGCTCGATCACGCGATACAGCGGCTCCTCCATTCCCAGAAGCAGAACGCAGCCCGCGCCCACGGCGCAGAATGTCCCGATGCGCACCGGAACAGGGGCGGGACGGACCCGGGACAGGGCGGCGCAGGACAGGGACAGCACCGCCATAGGCGCAGGGTCCGGCGCATCCCCCAGAAGGCCCATACACAGCCCCACTGCCGCCCCCCAGGCGGCTGCCCGGACCGGCTCCAGCTCCCGGACGCTGCGGATGAGCAGAGCGGCCGCCAGACACATGCCCGGCGACACGCCGCTCAGGCTTACCCGGCCTGCCGCCAGACACACGCCCACCGCCAGCAGCAGGGGCAGACGGTCCCGGCGGCGCAGCAGCAGATCCGTTCCGGCGGCGGCCGCAGCCATGCAGAATCCGCACAGGCCCCACAGCTGGGCCGGCCGGGCGATGAGATACGCCGACTGCACCAGCAGCAGCAGCGCCGCCGCCAGACCGGGCCGGAAGGCCCGGCGGGCAAACAGCCTGGTATCATAAAAGGCGATGCTGCCGGAAAAGATGAGAATGGCCGCCGCCAGCTGGCGCAGGCCTGCCTGAAACGGCAGAAACAAAAAGGCCCCCGCACCGCAGCCCAGCACGCAGCAAAGCCCCGGCAGGCCCGGGCCTGCCGCCGCCGTCAGAGCCAGGGGCAGCGGGGCGCACAGGCCGCCGAAGCTGCCTGCTGTCAGCAGGCACGTCAGGGCCGTCCGGCCCAGGGGGTCAAGCAGCCGCCGTTTCTCCCGGGGCAGAGGCAGAAATTTCATGGACAAGCCCTCCTTTTCCCCCATTGTAGCCGGGGACAGGGAGAAAACCTGTCGGGAAATAGCAGGGACGGCGTATTTTCAGGGCGGACTGGGCTATACGCAGTGAAATGTTAAAAATATGTTACGGAAATCGGCGGATTTGTTCAAAATATTCTTCTTGTTATTGGCGGTCAAATGGTATATAATCAACTATATTATGTCCTTATGCCGCTTTTCCCGCGGCAGCCTATAGAAAGGAAGTTAGCTATGATTAAGGTCCGAACCGATCAGGGCGAGATTACCATCAGCAGCGCGGTATTCACCACCATCACCGGCGCGGCAGCCACCAACTGCTTCGGCGTCAAGGGCATGGCCTACCGCAGTATGACCGACGGCCTGGTGCACCTGCTGCGGCGGGAAGCCATGAGCAAGGGCGTGAAGGTCACCTATAACGAGGACGGCACCGTTTCCATCGAGCTGCACATCGTTGTGGAAAACGGAGTCAATATTGCCACGGTCTGCCGCTCCATTATGAGCGAGGTCAAGTATGTGGTCACCAAAAATACCGGCGTGGAGGTCCGCGAGGTCAATGTGTGCGTGGACTCCGTTACCGTGTAAGCTGCCGGTCAAAGGAGAAACGAAAAGATGACAGATAGAATCAGCGGCAGCGCCTTCAAACAGATGATTACCTTCGGCGCTGCCTGTGTCACGCAGCAGAAGCAGGCCATCAACGATCTGAACGTGTTTCCGGTACCCGACGGCGATACCGGCACCAACATGAGCCTGACCATCCAGACCGCCGTCAACGAGCTGAAAAAGTCCGAGCCCGCCACAGTGGGCGAGGCCGCCAAAATCACCGCAGGCGCCCTGCTGCGGGGCGCCCGGGGAAACTCCGGCGTGATCCTCTCCCTGTTGTTCCGGGGCCTGTCCAAGTCCGTGAAGGGCCTGACCGACATGGACGGCGCGCAGCTGGCCGCCGCCATGGCCGAGGGTGTCACCACCGCCTATGGCGCGGTGATGAAGCCCGCCGAGGGTACGGTGCTGACGGTGTCCCGTCTGGCCGCCGCCCGGGCGGTGGAGGCTGCTCAGGAAAACCCCAGCGCCGAATATGTGCTGGAGCAGGCCATTGCCGCCGGGTATGAGACGCTGGCCCAGACCATCGACATGAACCCGGTGCTGAAAAAGGCCGGTGTGGTGGACGCGGGAGGCAAGGGCTACCTCATCATTCTGGACGGCATGCTGCGGGCTCTGCGGGGCGAGGCTCTGCCCCAGGTGGAGGAGGACGGCGAAAAGGACCAGGACAAGGCGGATTTCGGCGCCCTGAGCCTGGAGGACATCACCTTCACATACGACACCGTGTTTATCGTCCGCAAGCGCGACGGCGTGGACATCGGCCCCTATCGGGCCTATCTGGACAGCATCGGCGACAGCCTGGTCATCGGCGAGGACGACGAGGCCTTCAAGGTCCATGTCCACACCGACACCCCGGGCGAGGCTCTGACGGAGGCTGCCAAGTACGGCACCCTGGAGCTGGCCAAGATCGAAAACATGCGCACCCAGGCGGAGGAGCTGGCAGCCGGCAAGAAGGCCCAGAGCACCGACGACCTGGACGCCATTGAGGAGGAGCTGGAGTCGGCGGAAAATGCCGTGGCCGCTCCGGAGAAGCGGTACGGCTTTCTGGCCGTGTGCGCCGGCGACGGGCTGGCTGCCACCTTCCGGGATCTGGGCGTGGACCGCATCGTATCCGGCGGGCAGACCATGAATCCCTCCACCCAGGCTATTTTGCAGGAGGTAAACCATACCCCCAGCGAGGTGGTGTTTGTGCTGCCCAACAACAAGAACATTGTCATGGCTGCCCAGCAGTGTGTGGGTCTGACGGAGAAGCAGGTCATCGTGGTGCCCACCGCCACCGTGCCCCAGGGGATCTCCGCCATGATGGCGGTGGACCCGGAGGAGCCGGACCCTCAGGCCATCCTGGCGGCTATGACGGAGGCTGCCGCCAACGTCACCACCGCCCAGGTCACCTATGCCGCCCGGAACTCCGACTTCGACGGCTTCGCCATCAATGCCGGCGACTATCTGGCTCTGACGGACGGGAAGCTGTTCGGCACGGAGCGGGAGCTGGACGGGCTGCTGGATAAGCTGGCGGCCCTGGCCGCCGAAAAGGGCGCGGAGTTTATCACCGTGTTCTATGGCGACGGCATCAGCGAGGCCGACGCCCAGCACGCGGAGCAGCGATTTATAGACGCCTGCCCGGAGGCTGAGGTGTCCCTGCTGCCCGGCGGACAGCCTGTATATTACTATATTATCTCCATTGAATGATATGTTGTGCATTTTGCGCATTTTTCAAAGGGGGGCCGACTTGGTCGGCCCCCTTTTTTTGCGCAGGGGAGAGGCCCTTCGGAAAGCGGGGGCGTTCTCACCTCCGGATACCGGGGCGCATAGGATGATGGCGGAGAGGGAATCGTTCGCTCTCCTATCGTATCAGAGGAGGAACACACGGAAATGATGATACATCTCCTGCACGCCGCCTTTGTGTACCAGGCACCGGACGGGGAGGTGGAGGCCCTGCGGGACGTGTCCCTGGACGTGGAGGAGGGGGAGTTTTGCAGCATCGTGGGCCCCTCCGGCTGCGGCAAATCCACGCTGCTGTCCGCCCTGGCGGGGCTGGAGCCCCTGACCGGCGGAGAGATCGCCGTGGACGGCGAGGCCGTCCGGGGCCCGTCGCCCCGGGTGGGCTTCATGCCCCAGCAGGATCAGCTGTTCCCCTGGCGGAGCATCTGGGACAATGTGACCCTGGGGCTGGCCGTCCGGGGGGAGAACACGCCGGAGAACCGGCAGCGGGTCCGGGGTCTGCTGGACCGGTACGGCCTGGCGGCCTTTGGGAATAAGCGGCCCGGGCAGCTGTCCGGCGGCATGCGCCAGCGGTGCGCCCTGATCCGGACCCTGGCCCCGGACCCCCGGATATTGCTGCTGGATGAGCCGTTTTCCGCCCTGGATTATCAGACGCGGCTGTCGGTGTCGGCGGATATTTACCGGATCATCCGGCAGGAGGGGAAAACCGCCCTGCTGGTGACCCACGACATCAGCGAGGCCATCAGCATGTCGGACCGGGTGGCGGTGCTGACCCGGCGGCCAGCCAGGGTAAAGGCCGTTCACGATATGGGGCCGCTGCGGGGGCTGCCGCCTATGGAGCGGCGGGATACCCCGGAATTTCACACGTTTTTCAATGCCATATGGAAGGAGCTGGAGCTGCATGACGGATAAACCCTTGCCCCGGCGGGAGGCATGGCTGCTGGCCCGGCGGAAAAAACGCCGCCGGGTGCTGCTGTGGCAGGTGGGGCTGCTGCTGGCCCTGTTCGGCCTGTGGCAGCTGACCACGTCCACAGGATTGTCCGACGGCTTTCTGGTCAGCAGTCCCAGCCGCATGTGGGGCACGTTCTTATCCCTGTGTCGGGGCGGAGAGCTGCTGCGGCACATCGGTACCTCGTGCCTGGAGACGGTGGTGGGTTTTCTGGCCGGGACGCTGCTGGGCACCGCCGTGGCCATCTGCATGTGGTGGTGGGACGGGGTGGCCCGGGTGCTGAACCCGTATCTGGTGGTGCTCAACGCCCTGCCGAAAACGGCCCTGGGGCCGATTTTCATCGTATGGATGGGGGCGGGGATGGGGTCCATCATCGTGATGACCCTGGCCATCTCCCTGATCGTCACCATCCTCAGCATGTACCAGGGCTTTCTGGGAACCGACGGCGAAAAGCTGCGGCTCATGCGGTCCCTGGGGGCCACCCGGGGCCAGATTCTGTGGATGCTGGTGTTCCCCGCCAGCTTTCCCACCCTGTTCAACACCCTGAAGGTCAACGTGGGCCTGTCGTGGGTGGGGGTCATTATGGGGGAATTTCTCGTGTCCCGGGCGGGCCTGGGCTATCTCATCGTTTACGGCTCTCAGGTGTTCAACATGGACCTGGTGATGACCAGCGTGTTGATCCTGGCCGCGGCGGCGGTGGTGATGTACCGGCTGGTGCTGGGGGCCGAGAAGCTGCTGCAACATTATTGGGGGGTCAAAGCATGAAAAAAATCTGTATTGCAGGGTGTCTGTGCCTGGCGCTGCTTCTGCTGCTGCCGGGCTGCGCCGGGAAGCGGACGCTGACGTCCGTCCGGCTCAGCGAGGTCACCCACTCGGTGTTCTACGCGCCGCAGTATGTGGCCATGAGCCAGGGCTTCTTCCGGGAGGAGGGGCTGGACGTGGAGCTGACCAACGGCGGCGGCGCCGATAAGGTCATGACCGCCGTGGTGTCCGGCCAGGCGGATATGGGCCTGGCGGGCCCGGAGGCCGCCATCTATGTGATGAATCAGGGCAAGGAGGACCATCCCGTGATCCTTGCCCAGCTGACCAAGCGGGACGGCTCGTTCCTGGTGGGCCGGACGCCGGGGCCCTTCTCCTGGGACCAGGTCCGGGGCAAAACCATCATCGGCGGCCGGGCCGGCGGTGTGCCGGAGATGACGCTGGAATATGTGCTGCGGCAGAACGGCGTGGAGCCCCAGCAGGACGCCGTGGTGGACACCTCGGTGCAGTTCAACATGATGGCCGGGGCCTTTACCGGCGGCAACGGGGACTATGTGACCCTGTTTGAGCCCACCGCCACGGAGGTGGAGCAGGCCGGAAAGGGGTATATTCTGTGCTCTATCGGCCAGGAGAGCGGCGAGATCCCGTACACCGCATATTTCGCCGCCCGCAGCTATGTGGACGCCAACCCGGAGACGGTCCAGGGCTTTGTCAATGCCATTGCCCGGGCCCAGCAGTGGGTGGCGGAGCACACGGACCGGCAGGTGGCCGAGGCCATCTGCGATCAGTTCCCGGACACGGACCTGGATATTCTGGAGCGTGTGTGCACCCGGCACCGGGAGATCGATGCCTGGAACCGCACCCCGGTGATGGAGCGGCAGGCCCTGGAGCGGCTGGAGACCGTTATGACCCAGGCCGGGGAGCTGGCGGCGGACCAGTGGGTAAGCTTCGACCAGCTGGTGGATAACAGCTTCGCGCAGAAGGCAAACGAAATAAAGCGATAATACAGCAAGAAGTGCGTCTCTAATAATGAGACGCACTTTTTGTTTGACAAATTACACAAAAATAGGTATAATACAAGCACAGAAAATAACAGCGAGGGAGACGGCGTGAAGAGATTTATGTCGGCGTTTTTCTGTTCTCAATGAAGGGATGGGTTTGCTGTGAATAATAAAAGCGCACTTGGCCTTGGTATGATCGTGGCGGGGGGTATATTCCAGTCGGTGGGTACTGCCGGATGGATAGTGACTGCCTTTGTGTTGATCGTGGTGGGTCTCTTCATCCAGTTGCTGGAAGCCATCAAGGAGAAATAGTTTCCCATAGGAAGACAGCGTATTGTGATCATCTTCGCAGGGGAGACAGCCGATTTGGCTGTCTCCCCTGCTTTTTTGTACATTTTTACAAAGCGGCCCTGTTTTTCGTGGTACAGACCAACGGCACCCTGTGGACGCGCTTCGCCGTGCTGGCGGCAATTCCGCTGCTGCTGCTGTACAACGGCCAGCGGGGACACAAGAGCAAGTGGTTCCAGTGGGGATACTATCTCATCTATCCCATCCACTTCATCGTGCTGTATATCATCGAGCTTTTGGCACGGTGAGGCGCACCTGCGATTCAAAATAAAACCCGGCAGAGCAGCGCTCTGCCGGGTATTACCGTATGAATGCGGGCTTATTCGAAGCTCTCGGGGTAGAACATCAGCGCCTGGTCAAACTTGACGATGGAATCGTCGTCAATGGACCACTTGCCGTCGTCGGCTTTGCTGACGGCCATCTGGACGGTGACGGGCTCCAGGGTGTTCAGTCCGTTATTCAGGGCGATGCGGCAGCCGTTGTGGATGCCGGAGGCCCAGGCCGCCTCGTACTTGGCGTATTCCTCGTCGGTCATGGCGTTCAGCTGCTCATCGGTCACGTCGCCGTAGGCATTGACGAAGGTCATCAGGCCGGTATACAGCGCGCCGTTGACCTGCTTGGGGAAGTCCAGGGGGGTGACGGTGACATCCACCAGGAAGTGGGTGTCGTCCACCTGGCTCACTGCGCCCACGGTATACTCCGCCTGGGCATAGACCTGCTTCATGATGTCGGCAAAGCGGTCGGTCTGCGTGCCGTCCAGGTCGTTGACGTCAAAAACGTTCATGAAGGCCTGGGCCTGGAGAGTCATGTTCTCGTCATAGTAGGAGGCGCAGTCCTCCGCCGTACTGTTGACCAGCTTCAGATACGTCTCGTCGCAGGCGCCCTTGTACAGCAGGTCCATGTTGCCCTGGACCAGGGCGGGGGCAGCGGTTTCCCACAGTTTGGATTCCACCTTGTCTTGCAGGCTGCCGCAGGCCGTCAGCGCCAGCAGGGCGCACAGGGTCAGCATCAGCGCCGCCGCGCGTTTGAAATGTTTCATGGGGTCGCTCCTTTTCTCTCTCTTGATAGTTCTTTTATACCATAAATGGGAGAATAAGGCAAGGAAAGAATGAAATCCGGCGAACCGCACAAGAAAAACGGCGGCGGGTAGGGAAAAATAAACAAGAGGCGGCTCTCTCAGTCACCTTCGGTGACAGCTCTCCCAGAGGGAGAGCCAAGCGGGAGGCCCTGCCGATGGCAGGGGCTCCCGAAATTTGCTGCGGGAGGCCCTGCCGATGGCAGGGCCTCCCGAAATTTGCTTACAGCTTGTCGGCCACGGCATCCAGCCAGGAGCCCTGGAAGTCCTCGATGCGGCCCTGGTCCACCAGCTGGGCCAGCTCCGGGTCGATGGGCATCCTGGCCAGCAGGGGCAGACCGTATTCGTCGGCGGCCTGCTGGGTCTTGCCCTCGCCGAAGGGATAGAGCTTTTTGCCGCAGTCGGGACAGGTGATATAGCTCATGTTCTCCACCAGGCCCACAATGGGGATGTTCATCATCTGTGCCATCTTCACGGCCTTCTGCACCACCATGCTCACCAGCTCCTGGGGGCTGGCCACGATGATGACGCCGTCCACCGGCAGAGTCTGGAACACGTTCAGGGCTACGTCGCCGGTTCCGGGAGGCATATCCACGAACATATAGTCCACGTCCTGCCACAGCACGTCGCCCCAGAACTGCTGGACCACGCCGCCGATGACGGGGCCGCGCCAGATGACGGGGTCAGTCTCGTGCTCCAGCAGCAGGTTCACGCTCATCAGCTGGATGCCGGTGCCGGTGATGACGGGGAGGATAGCGTCCTGGGTGGCGGCGGCCCGGCCATGGATACCGAAGGCCTTGGGGATGGAGGGGCCGGTGATATCGGCATCCAGCACCGCCACATTGTGGCCCCGGCGCTGCATGGTGACGGCCAGCTGGCTGGTGACCATGGACTTGCCGACGCCGCCCTTGCCGGACACCACGCCGTATACCTTGCCGACCCGGCAGCCCTCTCGCAGGGGCTTGATCTGGAAGGGGCTTTCACCCTGGCGCTCCGCGCAGTTTTCGCCGCAGGAGCTGCAATCGTGGGTACAATCGCTCATAATGATTCTCCTTTATAATTATGTTGCAGAAATTACTTCTTGACGACGCCGTCCTTTTTCTGGCGCAGTACGTCGATGAGCTTGCCGTGGCGCCTGGAGCGCAGATTGGGGTGGGAGCGCAGCAGACGGCGCTCGAACGTGTCTGCGCCGCTGCGCAGCTGGGCCAGGCGCAGCATCCGCTCCTGCAGATACTCGTCGTTGGCCTTTTCCAGTCCGTTCATGAAGCGGTTGGTGAGCTCCTCCACCCTGGCGCCGTACAGCTGGGCCTTTTCGTCCAGGTGCTGGCGGATCTCCTGCTGGAGCTTGGCCAGCTTGTCCAGACGGTGGGACAGCTGGAAGGCGCTGCGGATGGACAGAACGTTGTCCATGATATACAGGCCGAACAGGAAGGAGGCAATGGGAACGGTGTACTGAGGCCCGATGCCCATGAGCCACCGCAGCAGCGGCGGATTCACCACATGGCACAGCAGCACGCAGCCCAGGCCGAAGAAAATGCAGTTGGTCAGGCAGATGCGTCCGTTGAGCTGGTACTTGCAGTGGGAATAGTCCCACCAGCGCATGTGGAAGATGGCCTCCATCATCCAGCTGGTGAAGTATTCCAGGGCGGTGGTCAGCGCCATGCCCGCGAGAAACGTCAGAATGGGGTTTTTCAGCCCGCCATTTAATACATATAACACCAAAAGCGCGCCGTGTCCATAGATGGGGCAGAGAAATCCGTTCAGAAATCCGCGTTTTTCACTGAGGTGCTTGATGACGATGGAATGATAGATCATCTCGCCGATCCATCCGGCGGTACTGTAGATGATCATCAGCAGAAAGCATACGCAGATATTCTCAAAGCTATTCAGGGGCAGAAACATAAAACACCTCAATTCAGGGATATAACGTGGGCACGGTCCCGGAGATAGTCGCCCTCCCGCCGGTGGCAGGTGAAAAGCAGGATCTGGCGGGTGCGGCTCTCCTCCAGCAGCCAGTCCAGGGCGGCTGCCATGCGGGTATCGTCGAAATTGGCCAGGGCATCGTCCAGGATCAGGGGCACGGCTTTATCCTGGGGCAGCACCATCCGGCAGATGGCCAGACGCGCCGCCAGGTACAGTTGGTCTCCGGCTCCCTGGCTCAGCAGGGCCAGAGCGCGGGGAACGGCGTCTCCGGCGGGCTGGGCGCTGAGGGACAGGCTCCGGTCCAGCAGCACCTTGTCGTAGCGTCCGGCGGTGAGGGCGGAGAAGATGCGGGCCGTTTCCGCGCCCAGGGCGGGGGAGAAGCGGTTTTGCAGATGGTTGTTGGCCTGGGTCAGGGCGTCCATGGCCAGGGCAATGGCGTCGTACTCCGCCTGGAGGGTATCCAGCCGGGCGCGGCACTGGTCCTGTTGGGCCTGAAGGCTCTCCCGGCTGTCCATGGACCGCAGCTGTCCGGTGAGGCCATCCACCCGGGAGCGCGCGGCCTGCAGCAGGTCCCGGGCCTGGGGCAGGGCGGCGTCCACCTGTTCCCGGGACAGAACGGGACGGGGCAGCGTTTCCTCCGGGTCCGGCAGCGGCGGCTGGGGCAGGTGCCGGGTCAGCAGTTCACAGCGAAGCCGGGCATCCCGGAGGCTGGCAGCGGCACGGTCCAGCGCGTCTCGCCGGCGGAGGGCGTCGGTGAGGACAGCCCGGATGCCGTCGGCTCCGCCGGTTTCGGGACGGAACCGCTGGACCTGGGCCAACAGGGTCACCAGCTGCTGCTGGAGCTGCAGGGCCAGACCGTTGGCGGCGGCGGTGGCCTGACGGGACTGCTCCTGCGCCTGCCGTGCGGCGGCTCGCAGCTCCAGATAGGCGGCGGTCTGCCGCTCCAGCGCTGTCCGCTGGGCCCGGACCGTCTGCTGACGGGCGGCGATGCGGCGACGGGATACCACATAATATAGGAACAAGCCTGCGGCAGCAGCCGCTCCGCATACGGCGGCAATGAACCGCGCAGGGGCGGCCAGCAAAGCGAAGGCGGCGGCTGCGGCACACAGCAGCACCGCGGCGGAGATGGGCAGAACGGGGCCGGGCATGGTGGGCGGGGTCATGGCCTCTGCCTGCTGGCGCAGCTGAGTCTCCTCAGCGGGATACAGAGGGTGGGCGGCCCAGGCGTCCTGGGCGGTCTGTGCCTCCGATTGACGCTGCTGGGCGGTGCGCCGGGCCTGAGTCAAGGTATCCCGGGAGCGGTCCAGCAGGTCCAGCTGGGCCTGCATCCGGGCCAGAGCGTCCCGGTCCGGCAGGTCGCCGCTGAGCTGCTCCAGGGCTGTCAGCTGCTGCTGGCGGGCGGACAGGTCCTCCTGGGCCTCCCGCCATTGCCGCAGGGCGGCTTGCTTTTCCAGGGCGTCCCATTGTGCCTGGCGCTGCTCCAGCTCCTCCAGGCGGGTCTGTGCCTGACGCAGCTGCGCCCGGGCATCCTCCAGCTGGGCGGCCAACTCCTCCTGACGGCACAGGGCGTCGTCCATCCGGAGAAGCTCCTGCTCCAGGGCGGGGATCAGGCCGGTTTTGTTGTGGCGGCGGCGGTTCAGCTGTTTTTTCAGCCGATCATAGCTTTCGGAATAGGATACATCCTCCTGACCCGTGGACAGCAGGGAGGTGATGCGGCGTTCCAGCTCCGGGTCCTGGGTCACGGCCAGAGCGCTTTGCCCGATGAAGGCGCTGCGCTGGAATACCTCCCGGGGGACGCCCAGCAGGGTCTCGCCCAGGTTCTGACCGGTGATATCGGGCACCGGCTGGGAGGTGCCGGTATAGGTGCAGGAGAAGTCACCCATGGGGGCGCCGACGCGGCGGGTGCCGCGCAGGACGGTCCACAGCTGACCGTCGGCGTCCAGGTCCATGCGGCCCTGCATGGCTTCGCCCGTCCAGGGGGCATAGCGGTTCTTGTCTGCCAGGGGACCGCTCTGACGGGTGGGCAGGCCATACAGCATGGTGCGCAGAAAGCTGCACCAGGTGGACTTGCCGGATTCGTTGGGGGCGCAGATCACGTTGAGCCCCGGCTCCAGCCGGAGTGTGTCGCCCCGCAGCCGCCCATAGGCGGCCTGCATATCGAGAATGCGCAAGAGGAGAGTCCTCCTTTATATAAGGTCACATCATAGTATAACATACGGCGGCCATTTTGTCACCTGATGGGAGACATTCAAAAAATTTAGGTTTTTTTGAAAAAGGGGTTGACATTTCCTACCAGGTCTGGTATCCTATCAAAGCTGTGTGTGACGCGGCGTTGAGGGTCTTGAAAAGCTTCAAAAAAGCTGAAAAAAGTCCTTGACAAAACGGATGATCCGCAGTATAATAAATCTGTTCCGCAGGCTGCGGAGCGTGTATCTTGTAAATTAAACAATGAACGAACAAAGCACCAGACGGGAGCACATGAAGATGTGCAACTGAAAAAGCTTGAGCACTGGGGTTCAGTCAATTACCCGGTGTTTGAGCAAGAGTTTATGAAGCTATGGAAATAGCTCTGTAAAAGAGATTAGCTCAGCGGGAACGCTGTGTTGATACGATTTATAGAGAGTTT
>FR884084.1:0-5327 GCA_000435975.1 Oscillibacter sp. CAG:241
CAAAGAACGGCATAGCCGTTAAGCTACACCGTACCTTGCTTCAATGTTTTCCTAAGTCACCGCCGCATCTGCCGGAGGTTTTGATTATTTGCATTTATACGAACCATTCGTTTTCCGCCCGGCGGGTGTAAACGTCCTCCAGCTCGTGCTGGTGAAACAGGTATCCGGGATCGTCAAAATACTTGGCTCCGGCAGGGCACTTTTTTACGCAGGCGCAGCACTTGATGCAGATGCCATTGACCCGGGACACATCCGCCGGGTCAATGGAGCCCATAGGGCACAGCTCCGCGCACAGACCGCAGCCGCCGCACTTTGCCATGTCCGTTCTGGGTTTTACCTTCAGGATGCTGATGGGGTTTCCGTGGCGATCCCGTGGGGTGTAATAGGGGCGGATGGGTGTTTCCCCCCGGACGGCAACAGGCGTATTCTCTGTCCCGGCTTGTCCCGCTAATTTCCCGCAGATTTCCCGGGCAAAGGCGGGATGTCCCGCCATATCCCGATCGTCCGGACGGCCCGCGCCCAGGGTCCGGGAAAAGCTGTGCTCCCCCACGAAGGCCCCTGCCGCAATACAGCCGAAGCCGTCTGCCTGGAGCAGGTCCCGCAGCTCGATCAGCGCGTCATCATAGTTCCGGTTGCCGAACAGCACCACCGGCACCGCCAGCGCGCCTCCGCCCCGGACCTTTTCCCGCAAATACGGCAGCAGCACATTGGGCACCCGCCCGGCATACACCGGCGTTCCGAATACCACCAGATCCCTCTCGCAGAAGGAAAGCTCCTTCTGCCGGGCCTGGGGCCGGGTAAAGTCAAAGCTGCGGCAGGGCACGGAAAGCATCCGGGCCAGCTCTCCGGCAACGCTGCGCACCGTGCGCTCCGTGGTGCCGGTACCGCTGAAATAAACGGCCCAAACGGTTTTCGGCGTCATGGTTTTACCCCTTTTCTCTCTGATTTTTGGGTTTTACAGGCTGAAATCTTCCTCCTTCAGCCCGTCGGTGGACAACTGAGCCGGACGGGGCGGAACCCGCTTCAACGGGTCGTAGCGGAAGCGGAAGCAGTGGTTTTCCGCCGCCACGATGCCCTTTTTCATGCAGGCCACCTGCGTCTCATTGATGCGGACCCCCTGAGCGCAATAGGCGCAGCGGGGCTCGATATCCTTGCGGAACAGCATGAAACCGCCTCCTTACAGGGTGTCCAGCCGCACCTTGCCATCCTCTGCGGTGGCCCGCAGCTGGGTGATGGGGTGCTCGAAGCTGTCGATGATCTGAACCGCCATGGGGTCCTCCAGCTCCTTCTGGATGCAGCGGCGCAGATTCCGGGCGCCGTAGGCCGCAGAATAGGAGGATTTCACCAGATGCTCCACCAGCGCGTCGTCATAGGTGAAGGTGTACCCCTTCTCCCGCAGGGAATCCCGCAGCTCATCCAGCATGATCCGGGCGATGGCGGCAAAATTCTCCTCCGTCAGCTGGTGGAAATAGACGATCTCGTCCACGCGGTTGATAAATTCCGGACGCAGGAATTCCCGCAGAGCCTTCATGGTGCGCTCACGGCCCTGGTCGTCGGCGCTGCGGCCAAAGCCCACGGAACCGGCGGCCCTGTCGGACCCGGCGTTGGAGGTCATGACGATGACGGTGTTTTCAAAATTCACCTTGCGGCCATGGGCATCGGTGATCTCGCCGTCGTCCAGAATTTGCAGCAGGATGTTCAGCACATCCGGATGGGCCTTTTCGATCTCGTCGAACAGAATGACAGAATAGGGCTTGCGGCGGATCTTCTCCGTCAGCTGGCCTGCCTCGTCATAGCCCACATAGCCCGGAGGCGAGCCCACCAGACGGGAAACAGAGTGCTTTTCCATGAACTCGGACATATCCAGGCGAATCAGCGCATCCGGGGTGTTGAACAGGTCGGCGGCCAGCTGCTTTACCAGCTCCGTCTTGCCCACGCCGGTGCTGCCCACGAAAATAAAGCTGACGGGCTTGTGCTTGGGGGAAATACCCACCCGGCTGCGGCGGATGGCGGCGGACACGGCGGAAACCGCCTCGTCCTGGCCCACGATATGCTGCTTCAGACGCTCCTCCAGCTGGGACAGTCGGCGGAATTCCTCCTCCTTGATCTTGCTGGCAGGAATCTTGGTCCACATCTCAATGACCCGGGCAATATTGTCCATGGTCAGCTGGGGCGTACCCTTGGCCTCCAGGGCAGACAGTTCCTGCTGCAGCCGCAGCTCCTGGCTGCGGAGCTCGGCAATGCGGGCATAGCGGGCGTCCAGCTCCTCCTGGGACAGCTCCTGCCCCTCCGGCGGCTGGGCAGACATCAGGGTCTCCCGCTCGAAGGTGACGTTCTCCAGGTCCCGCTTGACCTCCATGCGGCGGTTGATGTCCGGGTCGTGGAGGTTCATATCGGAGCAGGCCTCGTCGATAAGGTCAATGGCCTTATCCGGCAGGAACCGGTCGGTGATATAACGCTCGGACAGCGCCACCGCCTGGCGCAGCACCCCCTGGGGGATGGAAACGCCATGATACGACTCGTAGTAGTGGGCGATACCCTGGAGGATCTTCAGCGTATCCTCCAGGCTGGGCTCGTTGACGGTGACCGGCTGGAAGCGGCGCTCCAGGGCGGTGTCCTTTTCAATGTGCTTGCGGTATTCGTTGAAGGTGGTGGCGCCGATGACCTGGATCTCGCCCCGGGACAGGGCAGGCTTGAGGATATTGGCGGCGTTCATGCTGCCCTCGGCGTCTCCGGCCCCAACAATGTTGTGGACCTCGTCGATGACCAGGATGATATTTCCCAGCTTACGGATCTCCTCGATAAGGCCCTTCATACGGCTTTCAAACTGGCCCCGGAACTGGGTCCCGGCCACCAGAGCCGTCAGGTCCAGCAGATATACCTGCTTATCCCGCAGCTTGAAGGGCACGTCGCCGGCCACAATGCGCTGGGCCAGACCCTCGGCAATGGCCGTCTTGCCCACGCCGGGTTCTCCGATGAGGCAGGGGTTGTTCTTCTGGCGGCGGTTCAGAATCTGCACCACACGCTGGATCTCCTCCTCCCGGCCGATGACCGCGTCCAGCTTGCCGTCCCGGGCCCGCTGGCTGAGATTGATGCAGTAGCTGTCCAGATACTTGTGCTTTTTGTCGGCCTTGCGGCCCTTGGGAGTCTCCTCCCGGCCGGAGGGCGCGTCGGACTTCTCCGCCGGGGGGTTGCTGCTTCCGAACAGGCGGTTCAAAAACGGGAAGGTGGCGGTCTTGCCGCTTTCCTCGTCATCGTCACCGTCGTCGTCCTGGGCCTCGGTCATGTCGCTGAGCTCCTCTGCGCCGCCGAAGGCCTGCATCATCTCGTTGTTGATGTTCTCCAGATCCTCCGGGGAGATGCCCATTTTCTTCATCATCTCCTCCACCTGGGGCAGGCCCAGCTGGGCGGCGCATTTCAGGCACAGGCCCTCGTTGACCATCTCGCCCTTTTCATTCTGCCGGGAAATAAAGACCACGGCCACATTTTTCTTACATTTGGAACAAAGAGTCGGTTGCATGGTTTTCCTCCGTTATGCGGGTAAATTGGTCACAGCGTCGCCAGGAGCCCCAGCGGCGTGTGGGTTGCAAAGAATTTCAGCAGGGTGGTCTTTTCCACCAGCTCCGGGGTGATGAGCCATCCAAAGCGCTGCATGGCCCATACGACCACAAACAGCGTAAGGCCGCCGCACACCAGACCCAGGGCCGCTCCGCCCAAGCCGTTGACGGTACTGACCAGGGGGAGCCTGGTGACAATGGCATTCAGCGGCTTTATCAAAAGCCACAGCAGCACCAGCAGGATCAGGAACACCACCACATACACCGCCGTCCCCGCCACGGAACGGGCGATGCTCTGGGCCACAGCCCGGATGAGGGTCTCGCCGGTTTGCTGCACCCGCTGGTGAACGGCATCCAGCATCTTCTGGAGGCCGCTGCCCCGGAAGCTGAATGCCTGGAGCATCTGTCCGGCGTCGGCGGCGTGGCTCTCCTCCAGCTTCCGCTCCACCCGCTGGGTGACCCGGGGCTCGATCCACTGGGCCACAGGCTCCGTCAGGTGGTCGGCGGCCCAGGAGGCGCCCCACAGGGCCACCAGAACAATCAAGAGGCCCGCCAGGCTTTTCAGCAGGCCACGCCTGGCGCCCAGCCAGGCGGCGGCCACCAGCGCGGCCAGCACCAGAATATCGGCAAACAGGGACATAGGCATTTCTCCTTTCGGGGTCAGGGCAGGAACACGCTGGCGGCAGCGGAGCCGGCCAGCACCGCAGAGCCGTCGCCGCGCATGAGGACATCCCCGGCGCTGCTGACGCCCTGAAGCGTGGCGTATTCCTTGAGGTTCTTGTTATAAATCACCAGCCGGTCGGCAAACAACACCGCCACATACCGGCCGGAGGCGGACATGCTCAGCACATCGCCATCCAGGTCCAGGGAGCCCAGCTCCTTGCCGTCGTCGTTCACCGTTACCAGCCGCAGCTGGCTGCCCACCTTATAGCGGCCCAGCAGCACGGCGGCATAGCCGTCGCCCCCCAGGCTGCACCGGCGCAGCACGCCGCCGTCATAGCTGTAGGACGCGGCGGCGCGGCCCTTCCGGTCGATGAAGTGGAGGCCATCCTCCGCCACGGCGCAGTAGCGTTTTCCCACAAGGCCCAGGTCGTACACCGCTACACCTGCCAGATCGCAGGAGGCATAGGGGTCCTGGCGGGTCTGCGCTTGGGGGAAAAAGCCTCTGGGGGGGGGAGGTTGTAGAGAACCACGCTGCTGGTGAAGGCGCCCTGGGACTGGCCCATGGTGACGGCGGCCATCTCCTGACCGTCTCCGGACACGGAGGCAGTCATCAGGAAGCTGTCGGCAGAATGAAAGGCGAACTCCTTTACACCATCCTCGTCGTACACCTCCACCGCGGCCTTATAACCCCGCTCGTTGATGGTGACAGCCAGGCGGCCCTCCTGGGTGAGGGTGACGGACAAAATCTCGCCGCCGCAGGTGATCCTGCGGACAAGGCCATGGGCATTGAGCACATAGACGTCGGTGCCGCCGATGTCATAGGCGGCAGCAACGCCTTGATTTTGCACTACTGTACAGGAGGTCCACTTTACAGTCTCATTACACACCACCTGGCCGTTTTCCTGCATCACCAGCAGCTGACTGTTGGTGACGATGGCCAAACTGCCGTCCAGTGAGGCGAAGCAGCTGGTGCGGTCGGCGGCATAGTGGTACAGCTGGGCGCAGCCCGTCTCATCTTTTTTTGCCCGGGCATAGGTGATGCTGCGGCGCAGGCCGTCAAAGGCGGTGGTATCCGTCAATGAGGCCACCAGCAGCACCGCCGCCAGC
>FR884084.1:5347-12903 GCA_000435975.1 Oscillibacter sp. CAG:241
CGCCCCCCCCCGCCAGCACTGCGGCGGTCACGGCAAACCATACGGGCTTCCAGTTCAGCTTCTTCCGCTTCTGTACCCGGCGGGGGGCATCCTCCTGGGGGTTGCCGCGGTCAAATTCCATCTGGTCCATTGAGTCTTTCATCTTCATACCACACCCTCGTCAGGTACAGACCTCCCGGCGGGGCAGTGGGCCCGGCCAGAGTACGGTTGCCGCTGTCCAGGATGGCGGGGATCTCCTCCGGCGTCAGCTTCCCCTCTGCCGCATAGAGCACCGTGCCGGTAATGGCCCGTACCATATTATACAAAAAGCCGTTGGCGCAGACCTTCAATTCCAAAAGGTCCCCCTGCCGCCGGACCCGGCAATAGTAGATGGTGCGGACGGTGCTGCGGACGTTGGTGCCCACGCTGCGCACGGCGGCGAAATCGTGGGTCCCCTCGAACATCCGGGCAGCACGGTCCATGACCTCCTCGTCCAGGCGCTTGGGGTAAAAATACGCTCTGTTTACGTAAAACGGGTTCTTTACCCGGGAATTGTAAATGCGATAGGTGTACTCCTTTTTGATGCAGGAGCCGATGGCGTTGAAATCCTCCGCCACCTCATAGGCCGCCTTCACCACGATGTCCTCGGGAATATGGGTGTTCACGGCGAAGGGCAGCCGGTCCACAGGAATGCGGGAATCGGTGCGGAAATTGGCCACATAATGCTCGGCGTGGACCCCGGCATCGGTGCGTCCGCAGCCGGTGCACTTGATGGGCTGGCCGCACACCATGGACAGGCCCCGTTCCAGGGTCTGGGCCACGGTGGTCTCGGTTTTCTGCACCTGCCACCCGTGGTAGGCGGTGCCGTTGTACATCAGGATCAGGGCGATGTTGCGCATAACGTACCTCTCAGATTCCCAGCCGGCCCAGGGCGATGATCCCGGCCGTCAGGGCGATGAAGCCCAGCAGCACCCAAATGTCGGCGGCGCGATACCGAAGCACATGGAGGGCGGTGCGGCCCTGGCCGCCGTGGTAGCAGCGGCACTCCATGGCCGTGGCCAGCTCGTCGGCCCGGCGGAAGGCGCTGATGAACAGGGGCACCAGAATGGGCACCAGGGCCCGGGCCCGCTGGAAGATATTGCCGGATTCAAAGTCCGCGCCCCGGGCCTTCTGGGCGGACATGATCTTGTCCGTCTCCTCGATCAGCGTGGGGATGAACCGCAGGGCAATGGACATCATCATGGCCAGCTCATGGATGGGCAGGCGCAGCTTTTTCAGCGGCGACAGCAGACTCTCCAGCCCGTCCGTCAGGGAGATGGGGCTGGTGGTATAGGTCAGCAGGAAGGTGCCCATGATGAGCATCACAATGCGCAGGATCATGTAGATGGCGGAGCGCAGACCCTCCTGAGTGATATGGCTCAGCAGCCAGCCGGTTCCCAAGGGCGTGCCGCTGGTGAAAAACAGGTTCATAATGGCCGTGAAGGCCACGATGACCCAGATGGGCTTCAGGCCCCGGGTCAGGGACCGGAAGGGCACCCGGGAAACAATGATGCACAGGGCCAGCAGCGCCGCCACGATGGCGTAGGTCACCACCCCCTTGGCGTTGAACAGGGCCACAATGTACAGGATCACCGCAATGAGCTTGGTGCGGGGGTCCAGCCGGTGGATAAACGTATCGCCGGGGAAAAACTGGCCCAGGGTGATATCCTTCAGCATACGCCCGCCTCCCCTCTGACGGAGAGCAGCGCCTGCTCCAGCTCGTCCACGGTGTAGACCGCCGTGTCGATCTCCAGGCCCATCCGGCGCAGAGCCAGGGCAATCTTGGTGGCCTGGGGCACGTCCAGGCCCACGTCCTCCAGATCGTCGGCCCGCCGGAATACCTGCCGGGGCGTGCCGTCCATATACACATGGCTGCCCCGCAGCACCAGGATGCGGTCCACGTTGCAGGCGATCTCCTCCATGCTGTGGCTCACCAGAATGACGGTGGTGCCGCGCTTTTGGTGATAGGCCCGGATCTGGGCCAGAATGGCCTCCCGGCCCCGGGGGTCCAGCCCCGCCGTGGGCTCGTCCAGAATCAGGACCTTGGGCTCCATGGCGATGACCCCGGCGATGGCTACCCGGCGCTTCTGGCCGCCGGACAGGTCAAAGGGCGACTTGTCCAGCTGGTCCTCCGTCAAACCCACCAGGGCGGCGGATTCCCGGACCCGGCGGTCGATTTCCTCCTTGGAAAGGCCCATGTTGCCCGGGCCGAAGGCAATATCCTTGTACACCGTTTCCTCAAACAGCTGGTACTCCGGGTACTGGAACACCAGGCCCACCTGAAAGCGGACCTGACGAATTTTCTTGGGCTCGGCCCAGATATCCTTCCCGTCCAGCAGGACGCGGCCCTGGGTGGGACGCAGCAGCCCGTTGAGATGCTGGATCAGGGTGGACTTTCCGGAGCCGGTGTGTCCGATGATGCCCAGAAACTCCCCGGGCATCACGTCTATGCTGACATCCTCCACCGCGCTGCGCTGGAACGGGGTCCCGGCGCTGTAGGTGTGGGTCAGGTGCTCTACTCGAATGATCGGTTCCAACTTCGTTTACTTCCCTTCCGCGCCATGGAGCGCCTGGAATATGGCGCGGGCACACTCGTCAACGGTAATGGCCGTCAGGGGCAGGGACATGCCGTGCCCGTTCAGCCGGTGCAGCAGCTCCACCGTGTCCGGGGCCGCCAGACCCAGGGAGCGAAGCTCCTCCACCCGGGAGAAAATGTCCCGGGGCGTGCCGTCCATGGCCACCACGCCGTCGTTCATCACGATGACCCGGTCGGCGTCCTCCGCCTCGGACATATGGTGGGTGATGTGAACCACGGTGATGCCCCGCTGGCGGTTCAGCCGGTGGACGGTGTCCAGCACCTCCCGGCGTCCGGCAGGGTCCAGCATGGCCGTGGCCTCGTCCAGCACGATGCATTCCGGCTCCATGGCGATGACCCCGGCGATGGCCACCCGCTGCTTCTGTCCGCCGGACAGCAGGTGCGGCGCATGGCGGGGGGAATCCGGCCAGTCCCCACCCCCCCGGGGGGCGCGAACCCCGTCATGCCCCCCGCCGCCAGGGCGTCGTCCACCCGGCGGCGAATTTCCGCCGTGGGGACACCCAGATTCTCCGGGGCAAAGGCCACATCCTCCTCCACCACGTTGGCCACGATCTGGTTGTCGGGATTCTGGAACACCATGCCCACCCGGCGGCGGATCTCCAGCAGAAGGTCCTCGTCCTGGGTGTTCATGCCCTCTACATATACCGCGCCGCCGGAGGGCAGCAGCACGGCGTTGAAATGCTTGGCAAGGGTGGATTTGCCGGAACCGTTGTGGCCCAGCACCACCACAAAGCTGCCCTTTTCGATGGACAGGGTCACATCCTCCAGGGCTGTGGTCCGACGCTGGCCCTCCTCCACCGGGTAGGAGAAGGAGAGTGCGTCGGTTCGGATCATTGCTTGCATTGGCTTTCTCTTTTCTGCGATATTTTTACTTGCTCATCCAGCGGCCCGTGGCGCCGCAGGGCAGCGCCATGCCGGAATCCGTGCACGGCAGGCCCAGCTCGTCCCAGGTGACCCGGCCGCCAAAGCGCCGCCCCACCAGCATTTGCAGGATATAGCCCAGCACCGACGGGGCCAGCCCCGTGGTATAGGAGTTCAGGATCACGAACAGAGGCTTGTCTGACAGCACCCGGGCGCACAGCTTCACGAAGGGATAGAGATTCTCCTCCAGCTTCCACACCTCGCCGCCGGGTCCCCGCCCGTAGCTGGGCGGGTCCATGATGATGGCGTCGTAGGTTTTGCCCCGGCGGATCTCCCGCTCAACGAACTTGGCGCAGTCGTCCACGATCCAGCGGATGGGAGCGTCCTGGAGTCCGGAGACCCGGGCGTTCTCCTTGGCCCAGGCCACCATGCCCTTGGCGGCGTCCACATGGCAGACGCTGGCCCCGGCGGCGGCGCAGGCCACCGTGGCCCCGCCGGTATAGGCGAACAGGTTCAGCACCCGGATGGGGCGTCCCGCCTGGCGGATCTGCTCCATGGCGAAGTCCCAGTTGGCAGCCTGCTCCGGAAACAGCCCTGTGTGCTTGAAGTTCATGGGCTTCACCTGGAACCGCAGGCTTTTATAGGAGATGGGCCAGCTTTCCGGCAGCTTGTTCTTGTCCCAGTGGCCGCCGCCGGTGCTGGAGCGGCTGTACCGGGCGTTGGCCGTGCGCCAGCCGCGGTTTTTCCGGTCCGACTCCCAGATGGCCTGGGGGTCCGGCCGCACCAGGATCTGGACGCCCCAGCGCTCCAGCTTTTCCCCGCCGCCGCAGTCCAGCAGCTCATAATCCTTCCAGCCATCCGCGATCCACATAATGGGTATACCTCCGCACATTAAATCAGTTTATTATACAATATCCCGGCCCCCAGCGTCAAGTGCGGCTTTGACATTCGGGGTGACGGCGTTTTGCCGGACAAAAAAAGGAGCCGCCCGCCTATGCGGGCAACTCCCTTTTTACAATTTACGGAATCAGCGCTCAGCCGTTCTCACGCATCTTGGCGAAGCAGTCGCTGCAATAAACAGGACGGTCGCTCTTGGGCTCGAAGGGCACACGGGCCTCGCCGCCGCAGGCAGCGCAGGTAGCGGTGAAGAACTCCCGGGGGCCGCGGGCGGCGTTCTTGCGAGCGTCGCGGCAAGCCTTGCAGCGCTGGGGCTCGTTCTGGAAGCCGCGCTCAGCATAGAACTCCTGCTCACCGGCGGTGAACACGAACTCCTTACCGCACTCCTTGCAAACCAAAGTCTTGTCTTCGTACATGATTTTACCCTCTCTTTGAGATGAAATATATTGCGTTCAGCTGTTGCTGATATCGCCGGATGAAAGCTGCCGCGCCACTTTGCGGCGGATCCGCTGCACGGCGTTGTCCACCGATTTGATGGGCCTACCAACAGTTTCCGCGATCTCACAGTATGCGAGACCGTCTAAAAATAACCCTAAAATCTTTTCCTCGAAAGCGGACAACTGTTTGCGGGTATTCTCCAGCAGACTGGCAGCCTTTTCTCTGTCGATCAACAACAGCTCGGGATCGACCTGTGCGAAGGTGGGACTTGCGTTCAGAAGCGAGGGATTCAAGGGGACGGATTGATTGAGCGGTGCGTTTTTCTGGCTGGCGTCGCGCTTGAGCGCGGAACACACCTGTTGATGGATGCATAGACCCGCAAAGGGACGAAACAGAGAAGAACGGGCGGGGTCAAACTCCCGCATGGCCTTGATGAGGCCAAACATTCCCTCCTGCATCAGATCCTCAGTGTCGCCGCCGATGAGAAAATATGGACGGGCACAGGCACGGACCAGCCAATGATACCGGGTGGCCAAAACATCCTCCGCCTGACGCCGGCCCGCACGACCCAGAGCACAAAGCTCTTCATCGGACAGGTTTTCTAATTGGTCATAGCGAAGTCCAGTATCCAAAATCATAGACATTATACCTTTTCACTAAATAATTTGTCAAGCCTTCTGGGGAAATTTGTGTATCCTGTGATGAAAATCACAGTTTTTTTATGAAATCAGCCAAAACAGAGGCCACCTGATGGGCGATTTCCGTGGTTTTCGCCTCTACCATGACCCGAATCAGGGCCTCGGTGCCGGAGGGACGGATGAGAATGCGGCCCTGGCCGTTCAGCTTTTCCTCCCAGCGGCGGGTCTCCTGCCGGAGACCTTCGTCGGCCATGATGCGCTCCTTGACACCGGGAGTGTGGGGCACATCCACGTTGATGAGCTCCTGGGGATACTGGGGGCAGCGGGCAGCCAGCCGGGAGGCCGGAACGCCGCTGCGGCGCAGAGTTTGCAGGAACTGCAGGGCCGTCAGCTCACCGTCGCCGGTGGTGGCATATTCCCGGAAAATGGTGTGGCCCGACTGTTCGCCGCCGATGGCAAAGCCGTCGGCGAGCATCTTCTCCAGCACATGGCGGTCGCCCACGGCGGTGCAGACCAGGTCCAGGCCGTTCTCCCGGCAATATTCGTGCAGACCCAGGTTGGACATCACTGTGGCAACAACGGTGTTGCCGGAGAGCTTCCCCTGACGCTTCAGCTCGGAGGCGCACACGGCCATGACCTTGTCGCCGTCGATGGTCTGGCCTTTTTCGTCCACCAGCAGGCAGCGGTCGGCGTCGCCGTCGAAGGCAATGCCCAGATCATAGCCGCCGGAGACGACGCCCTGGGCCAGGGACTCCAGGTGGGTAGAGCCGCAGCCGTTGTTGATATTGATGCCGTCGGGCTCCGTATGGATGAAGTCGGCGTGGAGGGGCAGCGCACGGAACAGGTCCGGGGCCGTGGCGCTGGCGGCGCCGTTGGCGCAGTCCACCAGCACCCGCAGGCCGGTAAGATCGCAGTCGATGCTGCCCAGCAGGTGCCGGATATAGGCACTTTGCAGGGCGTGCATGCCGTGGTGACGGCGGCCCACCGTGCTGTCCGCAGCAGGCTGGAGCCGGACATGATCCAGGATCAGACGCTCCACCTGCTCCTCCATCTCGTCGGACAGCTTGTAGCCCTGCCCGTTAAAGACCTTGATGCCGTTGTAGGCATAGGGGTTGTGGGAGGCGGAGATGACAATGCCGGCATCGGCGCGCTGCTGCACCGTCAGGAAAGCCACCGCCGGGGTGGGAATGGTGCCCAGAGGCATCACGTCGCCGCCGACGGAGCAGATACCGGCCATGAGAGCCGCCTCCAGCATGTCGGAGGAAATGCGGGTGTCCTTACCGATGGTAACCAGCGGGCGGCTGCCCTTCTTTTCCGTCAGGACAGCAGCTACCGCCTGCCCAACGTGAAATGCCAGCTCTGCCGTCAGGGTCTGCCCCGCAATGCCGCGGATGCCATCGGTGCCAAAGAGTTTTCCCATATTCCAATTCTCCTATTCGTTAGATTTCCAGCTGTTCCTGCCCCACGAAGTCCATGTGCAGGTGCTCGTATGCCTTACGGGTGACGCAGCGGCCCCGGGGGGTACGGGTCAGAAAGCCCAGCTGCATCAGATACGGCTCGTACACGTCCTCCAGAGTCACGGATTCCTCGCCGATGGTGGCGGCTAGGGTGTCCAGTCCCACAGGGCCGCCGCCGTAGTTCTCAATGATGGCCCGGAGCATCCGGCGGTCCACCGGGTCCAGACCCAGATAGTCGATCTCCAGGGCCTGGAGGGCGTGGTCCGCCATGCTGCGGGTAATGGTGCCGTCGCCCTTCACCTGGGCAAAGTCCCGGACCCGCCGCAGCATCCGATTGGCGATGCGGGGCGTGCCCCGGGACCGGCGGGCGATCTCCATGGCGCCCTCCGGCTGGATGGGAACACCCAGGATACCGGCGCTGCGGGTGACGATCAGGGCCAGCTCCTCCGGCGTGTACAGCTCCAGCCGCAGGGTAACACCGAACCGGTCCCGCAGGGGGGCGGACAGCTGTCCGGCCCGGGTGGTGGCCCCGATGAGGGTGAATTTCGGCAGGTCCAGCCGGATGGAGTTGGCCGACGGGCCCTTGCCGATGATGATGTCGATGGCGTAATCCTCCATGGCCGGGTATAGGATCTCCTCCACGGAGCGGGT
>FR884084.1:13007-48426 GCA_000435975.1 Oscillibacter sp. CAG:241
GGGCTTGTCAAGGGCGGGGCCGGAGGTGATGCGGATGTTCACCCCCATCTCGGCGGCGATGATGCCTGCCAGCGTGGTCTTGCCCAGGCCCGGAGGGCCATGGAGCAGCACATGGTCCAGAGGCTCCGTCCGGCGGCGGGCCGCCTCGATGAAGATGGACAGGTTCTCCTTGGCCTTCTGCTGACCGATGTACTCCCGCAGGGTGTGGGGCCGCAGGGACAGCTCGCCGCTGTCCTCCGGCAGGAAACTCTTGGATACAAGAGGCTCCTCGTAGATGTCCGTTCCAAAGTCAATGCTCATGCATCCGCCTCCTTACCGCACCATTTTTTTCAGAGCCTGACGGATGATCTCCTCCAGGGGCAGGGCGTCCATGTCGATGCCCTTCAGGGCCAGGCCGATCTCCTGAGAGCCGTAGCCCAGCACCGCCAACGCGGCGGCGGCCTCGCCGCCCTTGTCGCCGGGAAGGACCACGGGAATCGCGCCGCTGCCCTGGGCGGAGAAGCTGCTCTGATCCTTGGCCAGCTTGTCCTTCAGCTCCAGAATGATGCGCTGGGCGATCTTTTTTCCGATGCCCGGGGCGGCGGTCAGGGCCTTTTCGTCGCCGGTAACGATGGACAGGGCCAGATTCTGGGGCGACGTGGACGACAGCACCGCCAGCGCCGCCTTGGGGCCTACGCCGGAGACGCCGATGAGCATCTTGAAGCTATTGAGTTCCGCCTGGGAGGAAAAGCCATACAGCTCGAAAATTTCCTCCCGGACATGAAGATAGGTATACAGCTTGGCGCGCTCACCCTTTTTCAGCTGGGACAGGGTATAGTTGGTGGTGGCGCAGGCATAGCCCACGCCGCCGCAGTCGATGACGGCCAGATTGGGGCCGGTTTCGGCCACGGTGCCGTTTACATAGTAAAACATATCAGACGGTCTCCTTTACATCCGGGTCCTTCTGCCGCAGGAGGCTGGTGGCGCTGCGGGCGCGGCACATGGCGATGGCCAGCGCATCGGCGGCATCGTCGGGCCGGGGAATGGACTTGAGCTTCAAAAGCCGCCGGGTCATGTCCATGACCTGGTGCTTGTCGGCCAGGCCATAGCCCACTACCGCCTGCTTGATCTGCATGGGGGTGTATTCATATACCGGCAGGTGCATCCGCTGGGCGGTATACAGGATAACGCCCCGGGCGTGGGCCACGGCGATGCCGGTGGTAATGTTCTTGCTGAAAAACAGCTCCTCGATGGACATTTCGTCGGGCCGGAACCGGTTGATGAGCGTCTCCATATCCTGGGCGATCTGCACCAGACGGGCAGCCAGCGGCTGGCCCGCCGGCGTGGTAATGGCCCCGTATTGGATCATCTGCTGCCGGCCCCCCTGGGTCTCGATGACGCCGAAGCCCACCGTGGCCACACCGGGGTCGATGCCTAATATGCGCATAGCCGCTCCTCCACCGTGTAATCGTCTTATTATAACAAATGTTCGTGTAAAAAGCAACACAGCACAGTAAAAAACTGCGCTGTGCTGATTCAGACGTCAGGCCAGGGGATGCGCCTTGTGATAGACATCTTGCAGACGCTGCTTGACAATCTGCGCATAGATCTGGGTGGAGGAGATGTCCGCATGGCCCAGCATTTCCTGAATGGAGCGCAGATCCGCCCCGTTTTCCAGCAAATGCACCGCAAAGGAATGGCGCAGGGTGTGGGGCGTGATGTCCTTGGTGATCTCCGCCTTCCCCTGATAATATTTCACGATTTTCCAGAAGCCCTGGCGGGTCATGCGCTGGCCGTTCATGTTGACGAACAGTGCCGGCTCCTCCTGGCCCGCCAGCCGGGGACGCACAGTCTGGATATAGTCACGCAGAGCCTTCACCGCCCGGGGATACAGCGGGATAATCCGTTCTCGTTTTTCGCCGCCGCAGCGCAGAAACGCCGCCTGCAGATTTACATCCTCCCGATTCAGCGCAATAAGCTCCGACACCCGGATGCCGGTGGCGTACAGCAGCTCCAGCATGGCCCGGTCCCGGAACCCTTTTTCGTCCACGCACTTGGGCTGCTCCAGGAGCAGCTCCACTTCCCTGCCCGTCAGAATCTGAGGGCACTTCCGCTCCGCCTTTGCGGCGGCAATGCCCTTAGCAGGGTTGGCCTTCATGGCGTCGGAAACCACCAGGTAATTGTAGAACGATTTGATGGACGCGGCGCTTCGGATAACGGTGGCCGCCGAGCGGCCCCGGTCCGTCAGGTAGGTCAGATAATCGGATACGGCGGCAGGCTTGACCCGGCGCAGGTCACTGCCCTCCGGCAGCCAGGCACAAAACTGTGTGACGTCCCGGATATAGGAGCTGACCGTGTTGGCGGAGGCGTGCTTTTCCTGTTCCAGATAGATGCGGTATTGAGCGATATAGTCAGGCATGCGCGTTTCCTCCTCTCTCTTTTTACAGTACACGGGCGATGACCCATTGCAGCAGCCGGGGGGCCAGCGTCAGCTCCAGGGCCGTTCCCAGCAGCAGTATCAGGCAGCACAGCCCTGCCCGCCGCCAATAGGCGGCATCCGGCAGGCCGGTGCGCTGTCCGCTGCGGCGGTGCGCGGCGGCGGATAAACCCTGCACCGTCAGAAGCAGGGTGCAGGGCAGAACGAACAAGCAGCGGGGGCCAAAGGCCGCTAGGGCCAGATACACGCCGCCGCGCCCCAATGCCCGGGCGAAGCAGCCCACGGAAAACGACAGGAAAAAGCCCTGTACCACGGACAGAACCGGCAGCAGAACCAATCCCGCTGCCGTAAGGCCCAGAAGCAGCGCAGCCGCCGGATATCGGAAATAGGCCGCGCCCACGCTGAGCGCCGAGGCCGAAGGCCCTTGGCCATCCGCTGTGGCCTGGGCGTATTCATGCAGATAATCGCTGAGCTCCTGGCGGTCCTGCTGGGGCACAGCCCGGCAGACGGCAAAGCCCAGTGCAGCACCCAGGCACAGCAGCAGGCACACCAGTACCAGCGCCGGAAGCCTCGGGGCCTGCGTCCTTACGGGAAACAGCTTCATTTGCGCACTCACCTCATCTGATTCTATGAGACAAGCAGGGCAAATAGAAGCCATTAGCCCAGCAAAAGGGGCGCTCTCTAATATAGGCCAAAAACACCGCCGACGCAAGGCTTTTTTAGGCAGTGAAAGCAAGTTTGTGAGTTATGTTAAATTGTTATGTAAACATGATTATGTAAACCATATCGGTGGGAGACGCCGAATAGCCCTATACGGGCGGAAAAGGGCAAGATATGGGATGCGGAGCATTCACCGTGTCCCATATCTTGCCCTCACAGATGATCACGATCTGTATAGTCCGGCGTCAAGTGTTTTTTCGCCGCCGGTGCATTTTCGTGATTTTCACCATGGCCTATTTCCGCCTCGCGGGCTTCCGGATCGGTGCGCGGGGGTCCCGGCGCTTTTTCCGGGGCCTCCCGCTGCCCAGCAGCCCCGCCGCCGCGGCGCCCGCAAACAGGGCGGCAGTCAGATACAGGCCACCCTCCCGGAAGGACGGGTCTCCCAGAGCGACGCCTGCCAGCCATGCCAGCGGGTACGCAGCCAGAGCCGCTGCCAACGCCGCTGGCAGGGTCCCCTCTCCCCTGCCCCGGATGGCCAGACGCGCCCCTGCGAAGGATGCCAGCACCCAGCAGCCGCAGCTCCAGGCCAATGTCCCGGTTTCCGGCAGCACCCCCTTCACCACCAGCAGCGCCCCCAGAGCGCAGCCACCTGCCGCCGACAGCAAAATAGCGCCCGCTCCCAGCCAGGTCCGTTTTCCCAGGATAGCCCCCAGCACAGACATAAAAAGACCTCCCCTTGCCGCTTTTTCTAAGCGTATGCAGGGGAGGTCTGCTTATGACGGAGAAATTACTCCTGATTGTCTTTTCCCTCGGCCTCAGTTTCGGCGGGAGTCTCCTCCACGGGGGTCTCGGCAGGCTTCTCGGCCTTCTTGGACTTGCGGCTGCCGCGCTGAGCAGCAGCGGCCTGCTCGTCCAGGGTGCCCACAGAGCCGATGGCGGACTTCAGGAACTCGATGCGGACCCGGTCCTCGCTGGTCTCGATGACCACGGTGCGATCGGTGATGGCCACGATGCGCCCATACACGCCGCCGATGGTGGTCAGCCAGTCGCCCTTCTGCAGAGAGCTGCGCATTTCCTCGGCCTGCTTTTTCCGCTTGCTCTCGGGACGGATGAGCATGAAGTAGAAAATGGCGACCATCAGGACGATCATCAGGATAGACATACCGCCGCCGGAGGGGTTGGCAGCGCCGGACGTGGCGGCATAGGCAAATTCAATCATGGGACAAAAACTCCTTCTTTACGAATATAGCGTTATTATACAATAACTCTCTCCCCTTTTGCAAGGGGGACAGGCGAGTTTTTTCGGAAATCTTGCTCAGAGAGAACCGTCAGATCCTTCCGCTGAGCTTTTCGCTGTACTCCCGGCGGAAGTCCGCGAAGCACCCGGCGTCCAGGCTGTCGCGGATGCGCTGGGCCAGCTTGTTGTAAAAGTACAGATTATGCATCACCGCCAGGCGCATGGCCAGCATCTCCTCCGCCGCGAACAGGTGGCGGATGTAGGCCCGGCTGAACCGGCGGCACACCGGACAGTCGCATTCGGGATCGATGGGCCGGTCATCCAGCTTGTACTTGGCGTTCTTGATGTTCATGGCTCCCTGCCAGGTAAAGAGCTTCCCGTGCCGGGCATTCCGGGCAGGCATGACGCAGTCGAAAAAGTCCACGCCGCGGGCCACGCCCTCGATGATGTTGCTGGGAGTGCCCACGCCCATGAGATACCGGGGCTTGTGGGCGGGCATATAGGGCTCCACCGCCTCGATGATCTGATACATGACCTCCGTGGGCTCCCCTACCGCCAGTCCGCCGATGGCGAAGCCGTCGCAGTCGATTTTGGCGATCTGCTGCATGTGCCAGACCCGCAGGTCCTCATAGGTCGCTCCCTGGTTGATGCCGAACAGCATCTGCCGGGGGTTCACGGTATCGGGCAAAGCATTGAGCCGGTCGTGCTCCGCCTTGCACCGCTCCAGCCACCGGAGCGTGCGCTCACAGCTGGCCTTGGCATAATCGTACTCTGCCGGGTTCTCCACGCACTCGTCGAAGGCCATAGCGATATCCGAGCCCAGGTTGGACTGGATGCGCATACTCTCCTCCGGGCCCATAAAGATCCGGTGACCGTCCAGGTGACTGGCGAAGGTGACGCCCTCCTCCGTGATCTTCCGCAGGCTGGCCAGTGAAAACACCTGGAATCCGCCGGAATCCGTGAGAATGGGGCCGTCCCAGCGCATGAACCGGTGCAGGCCGCCCATCTGACGCACCACATCGTCGCCGGGACGCAGGTGCAGATGATAGGTGTTGGACAGCTCGATCTGACAGCCCAGGTCCCGCAAATCGAAGGCGTCTACGCCGCCCTTGATGGCGGCCTGGGTGCCTACGTTCATAAACACCGGAGTCTGTACCACGCCGCCGTGGGCGCACTGGAACTCGCCACGCCGGGCGTGTCCCTCTTTTTTGATGACTTTGAACATAGATTCTCCTTATTGAATGAACATTGCATCGCCAAAGCTGAAGAAACGATACTTTTCCCGGACCGCCTCACGGTACGCCGCCAGGATATGCTCCCGGCCCGCCAGGGCGGACACCAGCATGATCAGGGTGGATTCCGGCAGGTGGAAATTGGTGATCAGCGCATCCATGACCTTGAATCGGTAGCCGGGATAGATGAAAATATCCGTCCACCCGGCGCTGGCCGTCATGGTCCCATCCTCGGCAGCCCAGCTCTCGATGGTGCGGCAGGAGGTGGTGCCCACGCAGATGACCCGCCCGCCGTTTTTCCTTGTCTCGTTGATCAGGTCCGCCGTTTCCTGGGGAATGATGCAGTATTCGCTGTGCATCTCGTGGCCCTCGATCTCGTCCTCCTTTACCGGCCGGAAGGTGCCAAGGCCCACATGCAGTGTAACGTAACCTATCTTTACACCCATTGCAGTCACTCGCTCCAGCAGCTCCTGGGTGAAGTGCAGGCCCGCCGTGGGGGCCGCTGCGGAGCCGTTGACCCTGGAGTATACGGTCTGGTAGCGCTCCTGGTCCTGAAGCTCCTCCTTGATGTAGGGCGGCAGGGGCATTTTGCCCAGCTTCTCCAGCACCTCCAGGAAAATCCCCTCATAGTCGAACCGCACCAAGCGGTTGCCGCCGGGCAGCTCCTCCACCACCTCCGCCGTCAGTTCCCCGTCGCCGAAGGACAGCTTGGCCCCGGTACGCATACGCTTGCCGGGACGCACCAGGCACTCCCAGGTCTTTTGGCCCCGGTCAATGAGCAGCAGTACCTCGCAGGCGCCGCCGCCGGGCAGCCGATGCCCCAGCAGCCGGGCCGGGAGCACCCGGGAATTATTGAGAATCAGGCAGTCGCCGGGCCGAAGATACTCCGGCAGATCGTAAAAATGCCGGTGCTGCCATGCGCCTGTATTCTTATCCAGCACCAGCAGCCGGGAAGCGTCCCGACGCTGAATAGGCGTCTGTGCGATCAACTCCGGCGGCAATTCATAATTAAAATCACTTGTTTTCATATTGTTCGTCCTGTTTCCGGTAAATTGTGCCAATGGCACCGTCAAACAAACAGTATAGTATATTTTCCTCGTTCCGGCAACCGTTTTTCGGAAAAAAGGAGAGAAAAACCGGATGTGGGGTACAGCACATCCCGGGCAGCACCGGAAAAATGCGGCCAAGGTCCGTTTGAAGTGCTTGACAACGGCGCGATCTGTGGTAAAATACAAGCGATAAAGGCAATGACGAGAAGAATCTGCCGCAAAATGCGCCGCAAGCGAGACGGGGATGGTGTGAGCCCGCCGGACGCCTGGCAGAGGGCCGTCTCTGAGCCGGCGGCGACGAGCCGCACGCCCCATCCCCGTTACCGGATGACTGAGATGACGGCTCCGGCCGTTAATTAGGGTGGTACCGTGAAGCATCGCTTCGCCCCTATGTGGGGCGGGGCGTTTTTGTGTTTTAGGAGGCGATTATGGAGCGGCGTGTAATTGATATGGAAAAGGACCCGCGGTGGGAGCAGTTTCAGCTGTTCAGCGGCTACACCTTCCCCTACGCCGGGGTAACGGTGCAGCTGGATGTGACGGCTCTGGAGCTGCGGCTGCGGGCGGAGCACAAGCCCATCTTTCTGACCATGCTGTATGTCATTCACCGGGCGGTGAACCGGGTGCCGGAGCTGCGGCGGCGCATTGAGGACGGCCAGGTGGTGGAGTACGACGAATGCCCGGTGTCCTTCACCGAGCTGAAGCCAGACGGCAGCTATGCATACTGCCGTATGGAGACGGCCCGTATCCCCTACGAAGACTATATCGCCATGGGCCGCCAGCAGCAGGCGGCGGCCCGGCAGGGCGGCACCATTGAAACGGACCGGCAGGCAGAAAGTCCCTGCATCTTTGCCTCGTGCCTGCCGTGGCTGAACTATACGGCTCTGACCCACCCGGCCTGCACTCCGGCGGACAGCAACGTCCGGGTCAGCTGGGGGCAGCTGTTCATGCGCTGTGGCATGACCCAGCTGTCTGTATCCATCCAGGTCCACCACGCCCTGGCGGATGGGTGGCACATTGCCCGGTTTTACCGGACCCTGGAGGAAGAGATCGCCGCCCTGTGCCCCACAGAAGAAAATCAGTAAAATACATTTGAAATAAAGGAGTAATGAACCATGTCCCATCCCTATCACGGCCTGAATGAACTGCGGGAGATGTTCCTGAGGTTCTTTGAAACCAAGGGCCATCTGCGGCTGCCCAGCTTTTCCCTGGTGCCCCAGAACGACAAATCCATCCTGCTCATCAACGCCGGCATGACCCCCATGAAGCCCTGGTTCAAGGGTGAGGAGGAGCCCCCCTGCCACCGGGTATGCACCTGCCAGAAGTGCATCCGCACCGGCGACATCGACAACGTGGGAAAGACCGCCCGCCACGGCACCTATTTCGAGATGCTGGGCAACTTCTCCTTCGGCGACTATTTCAAGCACGAGGCCATCGCCTGGAGCTGGGAATTCCTGACCAGCCCCCAGTGGGTGGGCCTGGAGGCCGACCGGCTGTACCCCTCCATCTATCTGGACGATGACGAGGCCTTCGACATCTGGAACAAGGAGATCGGCATTCCCAAGGAGCGCATTTTCCGCTTCGGCAAGGAGGACAACTTCTGGGAGCACGGCTCCGGTCCCTGCGGCCCCTGCTCCGAGATCTACTATGACCGCGGCCACGAGTACGGCTGCGGCAAGCCCGGGTGCACCGTGGGCTGCGACTGCGACCGGTACATTGAGATCTGGAACAACGTGTTCTCCCAGTTCGACAACGACGGACAGGGCCACTATACCGAGCTGAAGCAGAAGAACATCGACACCGGTATGGGGCTGGAGCGTCTGGCCTGCGTGTGCCAGAATGTGGAGAGCCTGTTCGACGTGGACACCGTGATGAACATCACCCACAAGGTGTCCCAGCTCACCGGCGCTCACTATGGCGAGACGGAAAAGCGGGATGTGTCCCTGCGGGTCATCACCGATCACATCCGCTCTGCCACGTTTATGATCTGCGACGGCATCCTCCCCTCCAACGAGGGACGGGGCTATGTGCTGCGGCGGCTGCTGCGCCGGGCCGCCCGCCATGGGAAGCTCCTGGGCGTCAATGAGCCGTTCCTGTATCAGGTGGTGGACACCGTGATCCATGAGAACGAGGGGCAGTATCCTGATCTGCGGGAAAAGCAGACGTATATCACCAAGGTCATCCGCACCGAGGAGGAGAATTTCGGCCGCACCATCGACGGCGGCATGAAGATCTTCTCCGACCTGCTGGCCGAGCACCAGGCCAAGGGCGAGAAGGTGTTTTCCGGCGCCGACGCCTTCCGGCTGTATGACACCTTTGGCTTCCCCATCGACCTGACGGCGGAGATGGTGGCCGAGCAGGGCATGACCGTGGACGAGGAGAGCTTCCGGCAGCTGATGCAGGAGCAGAAGCAGCGGGCCCGGGAGGCCCGGAAGGCCCTGGGCGACCTGGGCTGGGCCGGCGTGGAGTTCGGCAAGGACATCCCGGCCACGGAGTTCGTGGGCTATGACCACGATGAGCTCGACGCCACGGTGGTGGCTCTGGTGGCCGAGGACGAGCTGCGGGGCGAGATCCCCGCCGGGTCCGACGCCGTGGTGGTGCTGGACAAGTCTCCCTTCTATGCGGAGATGGGCGGCCAGGTGGCCGACCACGGCACCATCAGCGCAGACGGCATTCTGTTCACCGTGTCCGACGTGCAGAAGAACAAGGGCGGCAAGTTCATGCACTATGGCCGCCTGACGGAGGGCACCCTCCATGTGGGCGACACCGTCCACGCCGCCATCGACACCCAGCGCCGCAAGGCCATCCGCCGGGCCCACAGCACCACCCACCTGCTGGATGCGGCCCTGAAGAAGGTGCTGGGCGAGCATGTGCACCAGGCGGGCTCCCTGGTGGAGCCGGACCGTCTGCGCTTCGACTTCACCCACTTCGAGGCCATCACCCCGGACCAGCTGCATCAGGTGGAGGAGCTGGTCAACGACGCCATCCTGGAGGGCTATCCCGTGGTGACGGAGGTGCTGCCCATTGAGGAGGCCAAGAAAAAGGGCGCCGTGGCTATGTTCGGCGAAAAATACGGCGACACCGTCCGGGTGGTGGAAATGGGTGATGTGTCCATCGAGTTCTGCGGCGGCACCCATGTGGACAACACCGCCAAGGCCGGTCCCTTCCGGGTGAAGTCCGAGACCAGCGTGGCCTCCGGCGTGCGCCGGATCGAGGCCACCTGCGGCAAGCTGAGCCTGCAGGGCATGGAGCGCAGCCAGGGCGTGCTGCACAAGGCGGCGCAGTTCCTGAAAACCGCGCCTGCCGGACTGCTGGAGCGCATGGAGCAGCAGGCCAACGAGATGAAGCAGCTGCGCCAGGCACTGGATAAGCTGAAGGCCGAGGCGTCCCTGGGCGAGGCCAAGCAGTTCCTGGCCTCCGCCAAGACCGTGAGGGGCCTGCACGTTATCACCACCACCCGCACCGGCATGGACGTGGCCGCCATGCGTACCATGGGCGACTTCCTGCGGGATAAGGACCCGGGCGTGGTGGCCGTTATCGCCAGCATCAACGGCGAAAAGGTGTCCTTCCTGGCCGTGTGCGGCAAGGAGGCCGTGGCCCGGGGCATCAAGGCCGGCGACCTGGTCCGGTCCGTGTCCGCCGTGTGCGGCGGCAAGGGCGGAGGCAAGCCCGATTCCGCCATGGGCGGCGGCACGGAGCTGCTGAAGGTGGACGACGCCCTGGCAGCCGTGGACGATTTTGTTTCCGAAAAAATCTCCTGAAGCCGGGAGAGAGATCATAGAGAAAGGAGCATGACCATGCGAGACGACAACTGCCTGTTCTGCAAGATCGTTGGCGGGGACATTCCCTCCAACAAGCTGTATGAAGATGAGCTGTGCTATGCCTTTTACGACATCGCCCCCCAGGCTCCCACCCACTTTCTGGTGATCCCCAAGGATCACATTGGCTCCGTGGCGGAGGTAAACGGCGGCAACAGCGCCGTGGTGGCCCACATTTTTGAGGTCATCGCCCGGCTGTGCCGGGAGCTGGGCCTGGAGAGCTACCGGGTGGTGTCCAACATCGGCGAGCAGGCCGGTCAGAGTGTGCACCATCTGCACTTCCACGTACTCTCCGGCCGCGACATGACCTGGCCTCCGGGCTAAGGGCACGAAGCAGGCGTACATTCTTCTGGCCAGTCCCCTGAATACGCGAAGCGGCGGGACCCCATATGGGGTCCCGCCGCTTCGCGTATTCAGGGGACTGGCCAGAAGAATGTACGCCTGCTTCGGGAGCGGTCCTCCTCATAGCGGAACAGGAAGCCTTCCGCCGAGGGAAAGCGCTGCTCCGTCACGGCGCAGCCCCGCAGCTGCGCCCACTGATGCAGAAGCTCTGATACATAGCCGGCGTCCCGGCTGTCGTCGTCGCAGATGGCGATATGATAGGTCATAGGGCCCCTCCCCTCTCAGCGTCCGGCGTGGAGCTTCCGGAACTCCGAGGGCAGCATGCCGAATACCTTTTTGAACTCCGCGGAAAACTTACTCTGACTCTCGTAGCCCACCGCCCGGGCGATCTGTGCCAGACTGTCTCCGGTGTCCAGCAGCAGGGACGACGCCTTCTCCATCCGGTGCTGCCGGATGTGGGCGGCGATAGAGCTGCCGTACTCTGCCTTGAACAGCTCCTTCATGGTGGAGGGGTTCATGAGAAAGTGACGGGACAGCTGCTCGATGGTGATGCGGCTGTCCAGATTCTCCGTCAGCAGGTCGTGGACCTGGTGGATGGCGCTGCGCTGCTGGGGCGTCAGGCCGGCAGCGTGCTCCCCGGCGTGGGCGTCCAGAGGAGGCAAATGCGGCGCGTGAGACACCGCCTCCTCCCGGGGGCAGGTGACCTCCACCGTCCGCTCGATGACCTGATGCAGCAGGCCCGCCACCTCCGTGTCCGCCGCCCGGTAGTAGACCTCCTTGCCGATGCGGCGGCTGATGATAAGGCCGCTGTCCTTCAGCTGGCGCAGATGGTGGGAGGCGGCGGGGCTGCTCATGCCCACCATGGCCGCCAGGTTCACCACGCATTCCTCACAGTGGCACAGCAGCCAGAAGATCCGCACCCGGCCGGCGTCGGACAGCAGGCGGCACAGTCCTGCCACCGCCTGAAAGCTCTCCGCCTCCTGCATGCAATGCTCCAGGCGGGACAGCTCCTCGTTGTTTCCGTGCCGGTGAGGCAGCTCCATATGATCCATAGCGCACACGCTCCTTTTCAAAAGTCACCCGTTCGGCAGTTCTTTTCGCCCGAACGGCAGGAATGGGGCAAAAGCTGTTGACTTCTGCCGCTGCATCCATTATAGTACAGTCAACAAGATTAAACAAGTGCTTAATGGTTGAACCAAGCGGTCATTGGGCAGGAAAAGGAGCATCTTATGAAAAAGACTTATCAGATCGAAGTGGACTGCGCCAACTGCGCCAACCTTATGGAGGAGGCTGCCAAGAAAACCGAAGGCGTGCAGGATGCCGTGGTGAACTTCATGACCCAGAAAATGATCGTGGAATTCCGGGAGGGCGCGGACCCCAAGGCCGTGATGAAAGCCGTTCTGAAAAACTGCAGGAAGGTCGAGGACGACTGCGAGATCTATCTGTAAAAACTTGGGACGTGCCGGAATTTCTTCCGGCACGCTCCGCTGAAAGAGGGGAAGGATCATGACCAAAAAGCAAAAGAAAATGCTCTGGCGCATCATTGCCACGGCGGTGATCATTCTGGTCATCAAGCTGTTTTCCATCGGAGGTATCGCCGGAACGCTGCTGTATCTGGCGGCGTATGGGATCATCGGCTATGATATCCTCCGCAAGGCGGGCAAGGGCATTGTCCGGGGTCAGGTGTTCGACGAGAACTTCCTGATGGCCGTGGCCACCGTGGGCGCTATCGGACTGGCGTTTTACGAAAAAAGCGGCGACTTTCTGGAGGCCGTGGCCGTGATGCTGTTCTATCAGATCGGCGAGCTGTTCCAGAGCTATGCCGTGGGCAAGAGCCGCCGCAGCATTACTGCCCTGATGGACATCCGGCCCGACTATGCCAATATTGAGCAGGACGGCCAGCTGACCCAGGTGGATCCCGGCGAGGTGCCTGTGGGGGCTGTTATCGTGGTCCAGCCCGGCGAAAAGGTGCCGCTGGACGGCGTGGTGCTGGAGGGCTCCTCCACGCTGAATACCGCCGCCCTGACCGGCGAGAGTCTGCCCCGGGACGTGACCGATGGCGATGAGATCGTCAGCGGCTGCATCAACATGACCGGCGTGCTGAAGATCCGCACCACCAAAGCCTTCGGCGAGTCCACCGTGTCCAAGATTCTGGAGCTGGTGGAAAATTCCAGCTCCCACAAGTCCAAGTCTGAGAACTTCATCTCCAAGTTTGCCCGGGTATATACTCCCGCCGTGTGCGCGGCTGCTCTGGCCCTGGCGGTGCTGCCGCCGGTGGTGCGCCTGCTGGCGGGGCTTGACGGAGACTGGGGTACCTGGCTGTACCGCGCCCTGTCCTTCCTGGTGGTCAGCTGCCCCTGTGCCCTGGTCATCAGCATCCCCCTGAGCTTCTTCGCCGGTCTCGGCGGCGCCAGCCACGAGGGCGTGCTCATCAAGGGCTCCAACTATCTGGAAACGCTGTCCAAAACCAAGGTGGTGGTGTTCGACAAGACTGGCACCCTGACCCAGGGCGTGTTCGACGTCACCGGCGTGCATCACAATTCACTGCCCCGGGAGAAAGTGCTGGAATACGCCGCTCTGGCAGAGTGCGCCTCCTCCCACCCCATCAGCCGCAGCCTCCAGCGGGCCTATGGCGGTCATATCGACCGCGACCGGGTCACGGATATCCGGGAATACAGCGGTAACGGCGTGGTGGCCAGGGTGGACGGTGTCACCGTGGCCGTGGGCAACGATAAGCTCATGGATAAGCTGGGCATTACCTGGCACGATTGCCACAGCGTGGGTACCATTATCCACCTGGCCCTGGACGGCCAGTACGCCGGCCACATTGTCATCTCCGATGTGGAGAAGCCCCATGCCAAGGACGCCATCGCCGCCCTGAAGCGTATCGGCGTGGAAAAAACCGTGATGCTCACCGGCGACCGGGCCAAGGTGGCGGATCACGTGGCGCAGGATCTGGGCGTGGACGAGGTGCACAGCGAGCTGCTGCCTGCTGATAAGGTATCCCAGGTAGAGCGGCTGCTGAGCCGGGCCGGCGGCAAGCTGGCCTTTGTAGGCGACGGCATCAACGACGCGCCGGTGCTGTCCCGGGCCGATATCGGCATCGCCATGGGAGCCATGGGCTCCGACGCGGCCATTGAGGCGGCGGACGTGGTGCTGATGGACGACGATCCCCTGAAGATCGCCAAGGCCATCCGTATCTCCCGCAAGTGCATCCGCATCGTATATGAGAACATCGCCTTTGCCCTGATCGTCAAAGCCCTGTGCCTGCTGCTGGTGGCCGTGGGCGCGGCCAACATGTGGGCCGCGATCTTCGGCGACGTGGGCGTGATGGTCATCGCCGTTCTCAACGCCATCCGTGCTTTGCGGGTAAGCAAGCTGTAAAGCCGGAGAAAAATTGCAAAAAGGGCTATCCGGCGGAAAGCCGGATAGCCCTTTTCTGTCATATGTACGGCCGGGCGCTTACACATACCGCTGGGTGAGCACGTCAAACACACCGCGGGTGGTAAGCCGCAGAGACGGGATCACCGGCAAAGCCATGAAGCTCAGGGTCATGAACGGGTCGATGCCCCGGGACACACCCAGGCGGAAGGCCTCGTCCTTGGCATCCTCCAGCGCAGTGTTGACCGTTACCAGGCTGTCGTCGGACATGATGCCGGCAATAGGCAGGGCCACCTCGCCCAGAACCTGGCCGCCGTCCATGACGGTGATGCCGCCGCGATTTTCCACGATGCGGTTGGCTGCTGCGGCCATGTCCTCCTCCGTGGCCCCCACCACGATGATGTTGTGACTGTCGTGGCTGATGGAGGTAGCCACCGCGCCGCGCTTGAGGCCGTAGCCCTTGATATAGCCCAGGCCGATGTGATGGGTATTCTTATGCCGCTCGATGACGGCGATCTTCAGGATGTCCTTTTCCAGGTCGATGTGATCGGCGTAGCCGGCATCCTCGGACACGATTTCCCCGGGCACCATGCCGATAACCGCATGGGGGCGGCTGTCGGTAAAGTCTGCGGCGGACAGGGGAGCCACATGGAAGGTGTCGTGGGCCCGCTTCACCAGATAGGGGTCAATCTCCGGAGTGTCAAACTCCCGCAGAACGCCGTCGTACATGAGCTTGCCCTTCTTGTACACCATCTCGATGTTGAAGCCGTCCCAATTGTCGATGACCACAAAATCCGCCAGATAGCCGGGAGCAATGGCGCCGCGGTTGTTCAGAAGGAAGTACCGGGCGGCGGTGTAGCCCGCAGCCTTCACGGCCATGATGGGGTCTGCTCCCAGGGAGATGGCTTTTTTCACGATATAGTCAATGTGGCCCTTTTCCAGCAGGTCGTTGGGATGCTTGTCGTCGGTGCAGAACATGCAGCGCTCAATGTATTTGCCGCACAGCAGAGGGGCCAGCGCCTCCAGATTCCGGGCGGCGGTGCCCTCGCGGATCATAATGAACTGTCCCCGCTCCAGCTTGGCCATGGCCTCCTCCACATTGGAGCACTCATGGTCGGAGTACACCCCGGCGGCGATATAGGCGTTCAGGTCGTTGCCGGTAAGGCCCGGGGCGTGACCGTCGATCTTCTTATGGTGAGCCTGGGAGGCCACGATCTTCTCCACCACCTGGCTGTCGCCGTTGATGATGCCCACAAAGTTCATCATCTCCGCCAGCCCCTGTACCCGGGGATGGTCATAGAAGGAGTCGATGGCCCGGTAGTCCAGGTTGGCCCCGGATTCGTCCAGGGGCGTGGCCGGGACGCAGGAGGGCAGCATGAACCGCACGTCCACCGGCAGTTCCTCGGTAGCCTGGAGCATGTATTCGATGCCGTCGGTGCCCATGACGTTGGCAATTTCGTGGGGGTCGGTGATGACGGTGGTGGTGCCGTGGGGCAGAACAGCCTTGGCAAACTCCTTGGGGCTCACCAGGGAGCTCTCCAGATGGATATGGGCATCAATGAAGCCCGGCAGCACGATCTTGCCGGAGACGTCGGCCTCCACCCTGCCGCGATACTGTCCCATGCCCACAATGAGCCCCTCCGCCACGGCAATATCCCCGCGGCACAGCTCGTTGGAAAACACATTGACATAGGTGGCATTTTTCAGCACCAGGTCCGCCGGGACCCGGCCCGCCGCCACATCGATGACATGGAGCTTCTTGTTGAGCTTGCGGTTGATCTTCCCTGCGTAACTTTCCTTCACAGCCATAGCCATATCCTTCCTTTCTCCCGCGCCGGGCGGGAACGAAACTGCAAAAGAGCTATCTCTTTTATTAATTTCTCATATTACCACAACTAATAACGCTTGTCCACTGTTTTTTCGGGAAAATCACAGGCCCAGCAGGAGCTTTGCCTTCAGCACGGCGGCAACGGTCTTGCCGTCCTGAATCTGCCCACTCAGGCACTGGTGCACCAACTCATCAAAGGGAATGCGCCGAACGGCCAGAAACTCATCCTCGTCGGGGTGCGTATCGCCGAAGGTCAGCCCCCGGGCCAGATACAGGTGCAGCACCTCGTCGTAGCAGCCCGGGGAGGCAATCATCTCGCCCAAGGGCTGCCATTCTGCCGCCGTAGCCCCCACCTCCTCCTTCAGCTCCCGCCGGGCGGTGGTAAACGGCTCCTCGCCGGGCTCCCGCTTTCCGGCAGGAATCTCCAGCAGCGTCCTGGAGAAGGCATAGCGGTACTGGGTCACCATCGGGACGCATCCGTTCTCGTCCAGGGCCAGAATCCCCACGCCGCCGGGATGCTCCACAATCTCCCGCAGGGAGGTTTTCCCGTTGGGCAGGGCCACCGTATCCACCCGCAGCCGCAGAATGCGGCCCTTGTATATCTCCCGGCTCTCCAGGCATTTTTCCGTCAGATCCATTGTCAGGACTCCTCTCTGTTTTTTGCTATCATACGCGAATTCTCCCGGAAAATCAAGAGTGGGTTATTCTCCAAGTAGGATAAGGCTTTTACCTTGCGAAAGCTGCTCAAGCATGGTATAATCTCTGTTAATATTTGAGATTATGCCCCCGCATGGCGGCGGGCTGGGACAAAGGAGACGATTACATGGCAACCTTCACCGTCAACGGGCAAAGCGTCACCGTGGAAAAGAATCAGAAGCTCATCCGCTACCTGCGGGATACCCTGCATCTGACCTCCGTGAAGGACGGGTGCAGCGAGGGTGCCTGCGGCACCTGCCACGTTCTCATCGACGGCAAACCCACCAAGGCCTGCATCCCCCAGACCGACAAGCTGGAGGGCAAGACCATCCTCACGGTGGAGGGCCTTTCCGACTGGGAAAAGCAGGTATATACCTTCGCCTTCGGCGAGGCGGGCGCCGTCCAGTGCGGCTTCTGCATCCCCGGCATGATCATCTCCGCCAAGGCCCTGCTGGACGGAAATCCCGATCCCACCCGTGAGGAGGCTGCCTTCGCCATCCGCAACAACATCTGCCGCTGCACCGGCTATGTGAAGATCATTGACGGTATCCTGCTGGCCGGTAAGATCCTCCGGGAGGGGAAGCTGCCGGCGGCCTCTGCCGACGACTGGAAAATGGGCAGCCGCGTCCACCGGCTGGACGTGGAGGAAAAGGTCCTGGGCTATGGCCAGTATCCGGATGATGTGTATGTGGACGGGATGTGCTACGGCGGCGCAGTGCGCAGCCAGTACGCCCGGGCCCGGGTCCTGTCCATCGACACCCGCCAGGCGGAGGCCCTGCCCGGTGTGGTGTGCGTTCTGACCCAGAAGGATATCCCTGGCAAGATCAATGTGGGCCACCTGAAGAAGGACCAGCCCACCATGATCGGCGTGGGCGAGATCACACACTATCTGGGTGACGCCGTGGCTCTGGTGTGCGCCCGGGACCAGGAGACGCTGGAGGCCGCCAAAAAGCTGGTGAAGGTAGAGTATGAAGTGCTCCCCGCCGTCCACAACCCGGCGGAGGCCGCTGCACCGGACGCACCCCTGGTGTTTGAGGAGGACGAGAACAACGTTCAGGCATACAAGCACGTCTCCCGGGGAGACGCGGAGGGCGCCATCCGGCATTCCAAATTTGTGCTGACCCGGCACTTCCATACCCCCTGGACAGAGCACGCCTTTCTGGAGCCGGAGTGCTGCGTGGCCCTGCCCCTGCCCAATGGCGGCGTCCGCCTGCTGACCTCGGACCAGAGCTCCCATACCACCATGCACGAGTGCGCCGCCATGCTGGGGGTGGACTATGACCACTGCCAGGTCCAGAACATGCTGGTGGGCGGCGGCTTCGGCGGCAAGGAGGATATGTCCGTTCAGCACCATGCCGCCCTGCTGGCGTATGTGGCCCGTGTGCCGGTGAAGGTAAAGCTCTCCCGCCAGGAGTCCATCCTGGTCCACCCCAAGCGCCACAGCTTCGACATGGACTTCACCATGGGCTGCGACGAAAACGGCATCATCCAGGGCGTCAAGGCCAGCGTGGTGTCCGACACCGGCGCCTTTGCCTCTCTGGGCGGACCGGTGCTGGAGCGGGCCTGCACCCATGCGGCGGGGCCCTATGCCTATGAAAACTTCGAGATCGAGGGCCGCGCGTATTACACCAACAATCCTCCCGCCGGGGCCTTCCGAGGCTTTGGCGTGACCCAGACCTGCTTCTGCACGGAGACGCTGCTCAACGAGATGGCGGATCTGGTGGGCATCAGCCCCTGGGAGATCCGTTATCGCAACGCCATCCGCCCCGGCGGCGTTTTGCCCAACGGCCAGATCGTGGATGAGTCCACGGGCCTGGTGGAGACGCTGGAGGCCATCAAGCCCGCCTATGACGAGGCCGTTCGCAGCGGCGACCCGGTGGGCATCGCCTGCGCTATGAAAAACGCCGGCGTGGGCGTGGGCATCCCCGATTGGGGCCGCTGCAAGCTCATCGTCGAGGACGATGGCAAGGTGCATATTTACTCCGGCGCGTCCTGCATCGGCCAGGGACTGGGCACCGTGCTGGTGCAGGTAGTGGTCACCAACACCGGCCTCCACCGGGACGACATCGTCTATGAGCGCAGCAACACCTGGATCGCCCCGGATTCCGGCGACACCTCCGGCTCCCGCCAGACCCTGGTCACCGGCGAGGCCACCCGCCGGGCCTGTGAAAAGCTCTGCGCCGCGCTGGAGGGCAAGACCCTCCGGGACCTGGCCGGACAGGAGTTTTACGGTGAGTATCTGGCCAAGACAGACCCCCTGGGGGCCGATGTTCCCAACCCCGTCAGCCATGTGGCCTACGGCTACGCCACCCAGATGTGTATCCTGGACCGGGAGACCGGCCGCATCAAGAAGCTGGTGGCCGCTCACGACGTGGGCAAGGCCGTGAACCCTCTCAGCTGCGAGGGGCAGATCGAGGGCGGCGTGGTCATGAGCATGGGCTATGCGCTGACAGAGCAGTATCCCATTGACGACACCTGCAAGCCCACTGCCAGATATGGCACCCTGGGCCTGTTCCGGGCCAATCAGATCCCGCCGGAAATCCAGGCCATCGTGGTGGAAAAGCCCGGCCTGAAGGTAGCAGGCGGCGCCATCGGCATCGGCGAGATCACCTCCATCCCCACGGCCCCCGCCATTGCCGACGCCTATTACCGGCTGGATGGCCAGCGCCGGCTGACCCTGCCGCTGGAAAACACCCCTTACGCCCGTAAAAAGTAAGCAAATAGAAAATTCCCCACCTGTCTGACAGTACATCGTACTGCCTGGCAGGTGGGGAATTTCAATCAGTGCCGGGCCACGGGGTCCCAGCTCTGCTCATCCTCACAGATTATATCCAGATACTCGGTATAGTCGGAATCGGCAGGGTTGCTCTTGGGTGCCTTTGCCTTGTACTGCTCCAGCAAACGGCGGGATTTCTCCGGCGGCTGGACGGTGCCGGCGCCGGCGATGCAGCCGCCGGGGCAGGCCATACCCTCCAGCAGATAGCCGTTGTACTTCCCGGTGCGGGCCATGCGCAGCATCTGGCGGCACTCCCGCAGGCCCTCGGCATACACGGTCTTTACCTGGCGGCCGGGCTCCAGCTTTTCAATGACCTCCTCCACCGCCTTGGCCACGCCGCCGCTGGCGGCAAAGCCCACGCCGGGAGCGGAGGCGGCATACTGGGCCTCCTGGTCGGGGATCTGGGAAAAGTCGATGCTCTTGGCCTCGAACATGCCCCGCAGCTCTTCAAAGGTCAGCACAAAATCCACATCGCTGCGGACGCTGCGGCGGCTGGCCTCCAGCTTCTTTGCGGCGCAGGGGCCGATGAAGGCGATCTTGCAGCCGGGATTGCGGCGCTTCTGGAGCCGGGCCGTCAGCACCATGGGGGTCATGGTCATGGAGATATACGGCGCAAAGCCCGGAAATTCCTTCTTTGCCATAACAGACCAGGCCGGGCAGCAGGATGTGGCCATAAAGGGCTGCTTTTCCGGCACCACCCGCAGGAACTCCTCGGCCTCCTCAATGGCGCACAGGTCCGCACCCACAGCCACCTCCTCCAGGCCGGCGAAGCCCAGCTGCTTCATGGCAGCCTTGATCTGGCCGGGGGTGACCTTCTCGCCGAACTGGCCCCAGAAGGCCGGGGCAATGATGGCAATGACCTTGTCGCCGCCGCGGATGGCGTGGATCAGCTGGAACAGCTGTCCCTTGTCCACAATGGCGCCGAAGGGGCAGTTCACCAGGCACATACCGCAGTTGACGCACTTGTCATAGTTGATCTGGGCCCGGCCGTGCTCATCCTTGCCGATGGCGTCCATGCCGCAGGCCTCCTGGCAGGGGCGGAAGAATTTGATGATGGCCTGATAGGAGCAGGCCGCCTTGCACTTGCCGCACTTGATGCACTTGGTCTGGTCGATGTGGGCCTGGCCGTGCTCAAAATAGATGGCCCCCTTGGGACAGGCGTGGGAGCAGTGACGGGCCAAGCACCCCTGGCAGGCGTTGGTGACCTCGTAATGAGTGTCGGGACAGGCGTGGCAGGCATACTTGATGATATTGATCAGTGGGGGATCGTAATACTTCTCGGCAATGGCGCTCTCCTCCACACCGTCAGACAGCAGCGTGTGTTCGGACACATCCCGCAGAGGAAGTCCCATGGCCAGACGAATGCGCTCGCCAACAATGGCCCGCTCCAGAAAGATGGACTCGCGGACGGTGCCTACCTCGCCGGGCATCAGCTCATAGGGCAGCTTCTCCAGCCGGGTATAATAGTCCCCGCCCTCGTATGCCAGCTTCGCCACCTCGGCGAACACCTTCTTGCGCATGTCGGTGATGGTGCACTGTAAATTTCTCATGTCTTTTGTTCCCTTTATCCTCGTTAAAAAATCCGTTAAGAGCCATTGACATACAGGCAACGGTCTTTTCTCGGACTTATTATAATAAAAAGTGAAAAAAAAGACAATAGGTGTGAGGCAAATTTTTCTCGCACACTGAAAATTTATTATCGGCAGGTCTGAAAAAAGGGACCCGCAGCAGATTGCTCTGCTGCGAGTCCCTTTCGTCTATATGCCCGCCCGGCACGTTACCGGGCGGCAGAGGGTCACTGAATCTGGATGGTGGAGTTCTGGGGCAGCTGCTTGTGCTCCTTCTTGGGGATGGACAGCTGCAGAATGCCGTTTTCAAACTTGGCGGCCACCTCGCCGGCCTCCACGTCCTCGCCTACATAGAAGCTGCGGCTGCAAGCACCGGCATAGCGCTCCTGGCGAATATACTTGCCCTTCTTGTCGCTCTCGTCCTTGTCCAGGCCCTTGGACGCCTGGATGGTCAGATAGCCGTTCTTCAGCTCCACATTGACCTCATCCTTCTTGAAGCCGGGCAGATCGATATCCAGCTCGTAGCTGTCCGCGGTCTCCCGCACATCGGTCTTCATCAGGTTCTTGCTGTGCTTGCCGTACAGCGGGTCGTGACGCTGGGGCATTACCATCATACCGAAGGGATCAGTAAAGAAATCATCAAACAGGTTCTCACCAAAAATGCTAGGCAACATAAGTCATACCTCCATTCAATTTCCGGGCGGCCTACGGGCCGCACCGCCGAACTTTTGTTACCGTACATACAACGTTCTTTGTGTCTCCCCGGAGGACCTCTCACGGCCCTCTCTCAAGGAACAACTATATCATAGCACGCTTTTTAGCACTGTCAATAGGAGAGTGCTAATGTTCACAAAGTATGTAATGTTTGTTCACAAAATATACGATTTCTGCCCCGCCCAAGTCGGACGGGGCAGAAATTATACGGTTTTCTCCCCGGTGAGTACCTCCAGGGCCTGGGGTGTGTCCACGTCCGTCAGCTCCCGGGGGGAAGCCTCCACCAGCAGCAGCCGCTCCTCATGCCGCCGGATCACAGCGCTGCCGCCGTGGTCCCCCTCCAGAGCCAGCAGCTCCGGAAACAGGCTGGCCGGGAACAGGCAGGGGTTCCCCCGGACGCCGTCGTGGCCCAGGGCCACCAGTCGGTCCGGATGGCTGCGGTAGACCTCTACCAACTGCTCCACACTGTCCCGCCGCAGCAGCGGTTGATCCGACACCTGAAACAGCACCGCATCCATGTCCTGCATATGCGCCATACCCAGAGCGATGGTATGGCTGAGTCCCAGGTCGGGCCGGGAATTCTCCACCGGCAGAAAGCCCATCTCCCGGGCCAGCTCCATGCCTTGGGGGTACTGGGTCACCACCGCCACCCGGGCAAAGCACGACGCGGGCACAGCCTCCAGGGCACGGCGCAGCAGGGTCTTTCCCTCCACCCGGGCGTCCAGCTTGTTGCTGCCGAAGCGGCGGGCATTTCCCGCCGCCATGACAATGCAGCCAATTTTCATAGGATCACATCCGTTCCTTCTTGTTATTTGCTCCTATCTATTTTCACCGACGCGCCGCCGGGCCATACGCCCCCGCGCCGGTATATGCTCCACCCGCATTATAAGCAGCGCCTGTGCCCCCTGTCAAGCCATCCCGGGGACATAGGCCCCGTGAGCCCCGCGATAGGAAATGCACTGTCATTGGGGCGCGGCATAAGAATCTTTTTCCGTAAACCGAATTTACTCTTTTCAAGTGTGAATTCCTGTGATATAATCAGTTGATTTAAGGAAGGGAGGTCCCTTATGGAATATATCACCCACAGTCCGGCCGAGACCGAGGAACTGGGCTGCCGCCTGGGGCGGACCCTGCGGCCCGGCACAGTGGTGGCGTATTTCGGCGGCCTGGGCATGGGCAAGACCGCCTTTACCCGGGGGCTTGCCCAGGGGCTGGGCTGCCGGGGCCGGGTCACCAGTCCTACCTTTACCATTGTCAACGAGTATGACGGCCCCACTCCCCTGTTCCACTTCGACATGTACCGCCTGCCCGACGCCGATGCTCTGTTTGACATCGGCTGGGAGGATTATCTGGACCGGGGCGGCGTGTGCGCTGTGGAGTGGAGTGAAAACGTCCGGGACGCTCTGCCGCCGGACGCCGTCACTGTCACCATTGCCCGCTGTCCGGAAAATGACGGCTGGCGGACCATCACCATTGAAGGAGGGGAAGCACTGTGAAGATCTTAGCCATCGAAACCTCCGCCAAAAGCGTGTCCGCTGCCGTGGTGGAGGGCGGCGTTCCCCTGGCCAGTGCCTATCAGAACCGGGGCCTGACCCACAGCCGCACTCTGATGCCCCTGCTGGATGGCATGCTGTCTGCCGCCGGGCTGAAAGCGGAGGACATGGACCTGCTGGCCGTGGCCAACGGCCCGGGCAGCTTCACCGGGCTGCGCATTGGCGTATCGGCCCTGAAGGGGCTGGCCTGGGCCCTGGAAAAGCCCTGCTGCGGCGTGTCCACACTGGCCGCCATGGCCCGGAATCTTGCTCACATGGAGGGGCTCATCGTCTGCGCCATGGACGCCCGGCGCGATCAGGTATATAACGCCCTGTTCCTGGCCCATGACGGAATCCTGACCCGCCAGTGCCCGGACCGGGCCATCAGCCTTGCAGAGCTGTCGGAGGAGCTGAAAAATCGCCCGGAGCCAAAATTTATAGTTGGCGACGGGGCCAAGCTGTGCTATACTTATTTGTTGGAGCAGGATATCCCCTGCCGGATGGCCCCGCCCCAGCTGGTGATGCAGAACGCCGTGGGCGTGGCCCTGGCCGCGGAGGAAATGTCTGCCAACGGCCAGACCACCACCGCCCGGGACCTGGTGCCCGTATATCTGCGGCTGAGCCAGGCCGAGCGGGAGCGCCTGGCCCGTGGCCTGAAGATCACATTGGATCAATAATTTTATATACAAAGGAGAAGCACCATGTTTAGCGAAAAAGTCCACGTCATGAACCATCCCCTGGTGGCCCACAAGCTCACCATCCTCCGGGACAAGAACACCAGCGTCAAGGATTTCCGGGAGCTGGTGTCCGAGATCGGCATGCTCATCACCTATGAGGCCACCCGTGACCTGCCGCTGACCACCAAGGTGGTGGAAACCCCCCTGTGCAAGGCGGAGCTGCCCACTCTGGCCGGTAAGAAGTTCGCCGTGGTGCCTATCCTTCGGGCAGGTCTGGGTCTGGTGGACGGTGTGCTGCGCATGGTGCCCTCCGCCCGTGTGGGACATATCGGCATGTTCCGGGACGAGGAAACGCTGGAGCCCCACGTCTACTTCTGCAAGATGCCCAAGGACGTGGCTGACCGCGACATCATCATCGTGGATCCCATGCTGGCCACCGGCGGCTCCGCCGATGCTGCCATCACCGAGATGAAGAAGCGCGGCTGCCACAACATCAAGCTCATGGTGCTGGTGGCTGCCCCTGAGGGCATCGAGCACCTGCAGAAGGTCCATCCCGACGTGGACATCTACGCCGGTGCGGTGGACGATCATCTGAACGAGCACGGCTACATCGTTCCCGGCCTGGGCGACGCCGGCGACCGTATCTTCGGCACCAAGTAACCGAGCGCCTTCGGCGTATCTGAAGCGTCTGTTCTTCTCTGATAATCAATGGAAATGAGCGTGCATCCGTCCTCTTTACCCGGATGCACGCTCATTTCACTGGCACGGGAGGCTAAAGACCCTCTCCGTCTTTGATTATATTCGATTTTCCTAAATTCGTCAAGTAAAGAAATTGAACAATTGCAAACCTCTGTTTTGGCAAGGCATCTTGACGCCTTGCCCATCGCGACGTATAATCAGCCTGACAGAAAGGGGGCGAGGCCCATGACCCAATGCGAAACCTGCTGCTTTTACAATTACGACGAGGAGTACGACGAATACATCTGCGACGTGGACCTGGACGAGGACGAAATGGTCCGATTTCTGTCCGGGCGGGGTGACTGCCCCTATTGGCGGCCCGGCGATGAATATCGCACTGCCCGGCGTCAATAAGCACAAATATGGGTGGATTTTTCCACCGCCCTATGGTACAATGGCCCCAACACCGCAAATGCGGTCAAGGGGGAGAATAGAGGAAATGGAAAAGCTGTGTGACCTGCTGGGCATCCGGCCCGGCATCACCGCCCTCATCGGAGGCGGCGGTAAGACGACCCTGATGTACCACCTGGCCCGGGAGCTGCGGCAGTGCGGCACTGTGGCGGTGACCACGACCACCAGGATCTGGCCCCCCACGGGCATCGCCGTGGCACGGGAGCCGGACGCCGCCCGGGAGATCCTGGACCGGGAGGGTCTGGTATGCCTGGGTGTGCCCTCGGCCCAGGGAAAGCTGGTGTCCCCTGCCTTCGAGGGCTGGGATGCCCTGGCGGACTATACCCTGGTGGAGGCGGACGGCTCCGCCGGAAAGCCCTTCAAGGGCCACGAGAAATATGAGCCTGTGCTGCCGCCCCGGCGTAATACCACGGTGCTGGTGCTGGGAGCGGACGGCTTTGGGAGGCCCATCAGCGTGGCGGCGCACCGTCCGGCGCTGTATGCCCGGCTGGCCGGTGTACCGGAGAACCGGCCGGTGACCCCGGCCATTGCCGCCCGTGTGGCGGCCTGGGAAGGATTTCATGACCAGGTGTTCGTGAACCAGGTGGACCGGGAGGATGAGTGGCCCCTGGCCCGGCAGCTGGCGGAAAAGCTGGACTGCCCGGTGGTGGCCGGTTCCCTGCGCTCCGGCTATTGGGAAAAGATCAAATAACAGGAGGATTCTTTTATGGAACGTGCTTATGCGGAATATGCCGCCCATCAGGCAGCGGAGCTGCTGGCCATCGACAGCCCCACCGGCTTCACGGAGCAGGCGGCAGTATGGGTGCAGAATGCATTTCAGACTCTGGGCTATGACGCCCGACGCACCGTCAAGGGCGGCGTGCTCATCGACCTGGGCGGCAGCGACGAGGCAGACGGCCTGCTGCTGGAGGCCCATGCCGACACCCTGGGCGGTATGGTAGCGGAGATCAAGGGTACCGGCCGCCTGCGGCTGACCGCCCTGGGCGGTATGCGCCCGGAAAACGGCGAGGCAGAGAACGTTCGGGTCTATACCCGCAGCGGCCGGGTCATTGAGGGCACCTTCCAGCTGTGCAACGCCTCCGTCCATGTCAATGACGACTATGCCGGGACCAAGCGCAGCTACGATACCTGCGAGGTGGTACTGGACGAGGATGTGAAGTCCGCCGACGACACCCGGGCCCTGGGTGTGGAGGCAGGCGACATCGTCTGCTTTGAGCCCCGCACCCGCATTACGTCCTCCGGCTATATCAAAAGCCGGTTCCTGGATGATAAGCTGTCCGTTGGTATTCTGCTGGGCCTGGGCAAGTATATGAAGGACCGGGGGCTCACGCCCCGCCGCCGGGTATATGCCCATGTGACGGTGTATGAGGAGGTAGGCCACGGCGGTGCGGCCAACGTGCCCCAGGGCGTTACCGAGGCCATCAGTGTGGATATGGGCTGCGTAGGCGACGGCCTGCGCTGCACCGAGCGCCAGGTGTCCATCTGCGCCAAGGATTCCGGCGGGCCGTACAGCTATGAGGTGGTGGGGAAGCTCATCGACGCTGCCCAGCGGGAAAAGGCCGACTACGCCGTGGATGTATATCCCCACTACGGCTCCGATGTGGAGGCTACTCTGTCCGCCGGGAATGACCTGCGCCATGGGCTCATCGGCGCCGGGGTCTACGCCAGCCACGGCTATGAGCGCAGCCATATAGACGGCGTGTGGAACACCCTGAAGGTGCTGAAGGGGTATCTGAATATCTGAAAAAATTCCCGGTTCACTTTTCTCGTGAACCGGGAATTTTTTACTTCTCTTTGTAATATAAACGACAGTGGCAGTAGCCCTCAAAGTTGGGATCCGCGATCTGATCCTTGAACTCCTTGCACATGCAGCGGTTTTCTTCCGTCCGGGCCAGACGGCATGGACAGTAACCGCCGGTGCGCTTCAATCCCTCCCGGATGGCGTCCACCACCTGCTTGTCCTCGTTGAGCCGAACCTTCATGGTGCGCCTCCTTTCTGATTTGTACACCTACTATAGCATGTATAAAGGATCGCCGCAATATGCAAATGCAACACTTTAACACGGATATAGTTTCCCTCTCAGAAATTTATTGTATTTATACGAAACAAAATTTGTCACCGTGTTGTCAATGAAAACCCTTTCGTTTCCGGTTTTTCTGGTTTCAGGTGTTTTTCAAAATTTCAGGCCGGGAAATGGTTCCCGGAATCTTTTGGTAATATTTTCTCATTAATTGTGAAAATTTCTCATTGGATAAACAACTTTTCTGAATCAATTGACTTTTGAAGGCAATTGTGGCATTCTGTACCTGTAACCAATATCAGTCCGCCTGGGGCGCACAGTCAGTCGCCGCTAACGGACGGAAGGAGTGGAACTGTTTTGAGCAGACTTGACATCAAAACCCCCAGCAGGGCTCAGACCGTGGTAGAGGGCCTCTACCGCGATGTGGAGCGCCGGATCGCCGCCAGCCCTCCGGGCCTGTGCCCGGTGGAAATGTCTCTGTCATTTTTGCAGCTGTGCCATGCACAGACCTGCGGCAAGTGCGTGCCCTGCCGCATCGGTCTGGGGCAGCTGACCAAGCTCATTTCCCAGGTGCTGGACGGGACCGCCAACATGGGCACCGTCCGCATCATCGAGAAAACCGCCCGCAGCATTGTGGATACCGCCGACTGCGCCATCGGGCGGGACGCGGCCCGGCTGGTAGTGGACGGACTGGAGGGCTTCCGGGACGATTATGAGGAGCATGTGCAGCACCACCGGTGCCTGGCAAGCCTTCAGAATCCCGTGCCCTGCGTGGCGCTGTGTCCCGCCGGAGTGGATATTCCGGGCTATATGGCCCTGGTGGGGGCGGGACGCTATGCCGACGCCGTGCGCCTGATCCGAAAGGATAACCCCATGCCCACCGCCTGCGCCTATATCTGTGAGCATCCCTGCGAGGCCCGGTGCCGCCGGAATATGATCGACGACCCCATCAATATCCGGGGCCTGAAGCGGTACGCCGTGGACCATGCAGGCGTGGTGCCCAATCCCCCCTGCGCCCCGGCCACCGGAAAGACTGTGGCCATTGTGGGCGGAGGCCCCAGCGGCCTCAGCTGTGCCTATTATCTGGCACTGATGGGCCACAAGGTCACCATTTTTGAGGAGTGCAGCAAGCTGGGCGGCATGCTGCGCTATGGTATTCCCAGCTATCGTTTCCCCCGGGAGAAGCTGGACGCAGAAATCGACTCCATCCTGTCGCTGGGGATCGAGGTCCGCACCAACGTCCGGATAGGCCGGGACATCTGGCTGGAGGAGCTGGAAAAGCAGTACGACTGTATTTACATCGCCATCGGCGCACACCAGGATAAAAAGACCGGCATCCCCGGTGAGGACAGCCGCAACGTCATATCCGCTGTGGAGATGCTCAAGGCCATCGGAGACGACGTAATGCCTGATTTCACCGGCAAGCAGGTGGTGGTCATCGGCGGCGGCAACGTGGCTATGGACGTCACCCGCAGTTCTATCCGTCTGGGAGCCAGCAAGGTCAGCTGTGTGTACCGCCGCCGCCTGGAGGATATGACGGCCCTGCCCGACGAGGTGGCCGGTGCAACCGCCGAGGGAGCGGAGATGATAACCTTGGCCGCCCCTGTCCGCATCGAGGCCGACGACGACGGCGTGGCCAGGGCCCTGTGGGTCCAGCCCCAGATTATCGGCGATGTGGATAAATCGGGCCGTCCCAGACCCAACCGGGCCGCCCTGGATGAGGTACGTATCCCGGCGGACATCATTGTGGTGGCCATTGGCCAGGGCATCGAGATTCAGGGCTTTGACCAGGCCGGCGTGCCCATTACCCGCGGCGGCCGGCTGGTGGCTGCTCTGTCCGGCCAGGTCAGCGACATGGACAACGTGTTCGCCGGAGGCGACTGCGTCACCGGGCCTGCTACCGCTATTCGCGCCATTGCCGCCGGTAAGGTGGCAGCCGCCAACATCGACGAGCACCTGGGCTATCACCATGAGATCCGGGTGGACGTGGATATCCCGGCTCCCCGGCTCAATAACTGCCCGCCCCACGGGCGCATCAACACCACCGAGCGTGAAGCCTGTGAGCGCAAGTGCGACTTTGAGGACATCGAGTGCGGTCTGACCGAGGAGGGCGCCGTCATCGAGGCATCCCGCTGTCTGCGGTGCGATCACTTCGGCTATGGCATTTTCAGAGGAGGTCGAGACATCAAATGGTAACGCTGACCATCGACAACAGAACCGTCACCGTGCCGGAGGGCACCACCATTCTGGAGGCCGCCCGCTCCGCGCGTCTGGATATACCCACCCTGTGCTACCTGAAGGATATCAACGAGATCGGCGCCTGCCGCATCTGTATGGTGGAGGTAGAGGGAGAACAGCGCCTGGTGGCCGCCTGCGATACCCAGGTAGCCGAGGGCATCGTGGTACATACCAACTCCCCCCGGGTCCGGGAGGCGCGCCGGGTGAATCTGCGGCTGCTGCTGGCCCAGCACGATATCCGCTGTCCCAAATGCACCCGCAGCGGCAACTGCAAGCTCCAGCAGCTCACCAATGACTATAACCTGCTGGGCAACCACTATATCAAGGACCTGCGGCCTGTTGAGCAGGATTTCAGCACACCGGTAGTACGGTTTGAAAACCGCTGCGTCCGCTGTATGCGCTGCATCCAGGTATGCGACAAGATCCAGGGCATGCACATCTGGGATTTGATGGGCACTGGTACCCGCACCACCATTGGCGTGTCCGGAGCCCGGACTCTGGCCGACTCCGACTGCACCTTCTGCGGTCAGTGCATGACCCACTGCCCCGTAGGCGGTCTGCAGGAGCGGGATGATACCGGCCGGGTGTTCGATGCTCTGGCCAACCCCAAAAAGGTCACCGTGGTCCAGATGGCCCCGGCGGTGCGGGCCGCGTGGGCGGAGTATTACCACCTGAAGCCGGAATACGCCACTGCGCAGCGCATGGTCACTGCCCTGAAGCAGATGGGCTTTGACTATGTGTTCGACACCAACTTCACCGCCGACCTGACCATCATGGAGGAGGGCAGCGAGTTTGTGGAGCGCTTTACCCACCGGGACCAGTACACATGGCCCATGTTCACCTCCTGCTGTCCGGGCTGGGTCCGGTTTGTCAAGACCCAGTTCCCCGCTTACGTCAGCCATCTGTCCACCGCCAAGAGTCCCCAGCAGATGTTCGGCGCAGTGGCCAAGAGCTACTTTGCCCAGAAGCTGGGTGTGGACCCCCACGACATTTTCGTGGTGTCCATCATGCCCTGCACCGCCAAAAAGAGCGAGGCAGCACTGCCCACCATGCGGGACGCCTGCGGCGACGCCGATGTAGATGTGGTGCTGACCACCCGGGAGATCGTCCGGATGTTCCGGGGCGAACAGATCAACCCGGCGGTTCTGGATGAGACCCCCTTCGACAGCCCCCTGGGCAGCGGCACCGGCGCGGCGGTGATCTTCGGCGCCACCGGCGGCGTGATGGATGCAGCCCTGCGCAGCGCCTATTACCTGGTCACCGGAAAGAATCCGGACCCCGATGCCTTCCGCGACATCCGGGGCATGGACGGCTGGAAGGAAGCTAAATTCGAGATCCCCGGCGCGGGAGTGGTTTCCGTGGCTGTGGCCAGCGGCCTGCTGAACACCCGCAAGCTCATGACCGCCCTGGAGCGAGGCGAGGTCCGCTACGACTTTGTGGAAATCATGGCTTGTCCCGGCGGCTGTGCCGGCGGCGGCGGTCAGCCTATCCATGACGGCGTGGAGCTGGCGGAAAAACGCGGCAGCGTCCTGTGGAGCATCGATAAGGCCTCCCCCTGCCGGTTCTCCCATGAGAACCCTGACGTGCGGGAGCTGTACCGCGATTACCTGAAAAAGCCCCTCAGCGATGTTTCCCATCATCTGCTGCACACAGACCATCAAGCCTGGAAAATGCCCAGTCAAAAGTAATATTCCGTCAAAAGTTACAGCCGCTTGCCTGCAAGTGGCTGTAACTTTATATTTTTTTCACATATTTTTTATGGTTTGTTCTTACATTGTTCACATTTATATATTGTATTTATGGTAATATGGTAGCAACATATATCATATGATGGAAAGTATAAAGTATAATGAGCAAGAGGAGGTACCTGCCATGAAATGTTCCTGCTGCGGAAACGAGATGCAGTCCGGCTTTGTCCGGGCTATGGGCCGAGGCGGCGTGTGCTGGGTGACGGAGAACCGTCCCATGGGCGCGGCCGTAGGCTGCCCGGGCTTTCTGCTTCTGGGCAAAGCCCCCCATCCGGAAACGGACCATGTCCCTGCCTATCGGTGCGCCGCCTGCCGGACGGTGACCATACCCTACGACGAGAGATAACGAACATCTGCTGCGGCACAGCTTTGGCTGTGCCGCTTTTTTGCATAAAGTTTCCGCATATTCTCTTTTAGAATACATAAACGGCAGCTATTGTGTGACATTTCCGTGAATTTACTTGGCGAACTCTTTACATGCTCTGAAAAATCCGGTATAATATCCCGGATATGCAGAAAGAGGGTGGACCCTTGCAAGTGAATCAAGTGCGGCTGGGCGCGGTGCTGTCCTATGTGTCCATGGGGCTGAGCACGCTGATCTCGCTGATCTACACGCCCATTATGCTGGACCGGCTGGGCGAAACGGAATACGGTGTTTACGGGGCGGTGGGTCCCATCATCTCGTACCTGCTGCTGCTGAGTATGGGCTTGGGCAGTGCCTATATCCGCTACTATTCCCAGGCCAAGGTGGCCCAGGACCGGCGGGAGATGGCCAAGCTCAACGGCATGTTCCTGGTGACGCTGTCGCTGTTGGGTCTGGTACTGCTGGCCTTGGGCTTCTTCCTGGCAGCGCACCCGCAGATGGTGTTCGGCACCAAGTGGGCTCCGGAGGAGCTGGCTCTGGGTGCAAAGCTGCTGCGGATCATGACCGTCAACGCAGCGCTTTCTTTCCCGTTCAGTGTGTTCGAGTCCCATGTGAATATCCATGAGCGCTACCTGTTCCTGAAGGCTGTCACCATGGCCAAGTCCGTGCTGAGCCCGCTGATCTCCATTCCCCTGCTGCTGCTGGGGTTTCGCTCTCCGACCATCGCCACGCTGTCGTTGGTGCTGACCATTGTGTGCGGCCTGACCTATATGTTCTATTGTCTCACGGTGCTGAAAATGCCGATGTCCTTCCGGACCTACGACCTGCCGCTGATGAAGAACATGATGGGCTTCACGTTCTACATTTTCCTGGCGGTGGTGGTGGACCAGCTGAACTATGGCATCGGCACCCTGATGACCACCTGGATCCATGGTGCGGAGCTGTCCGGCGTATACTACAGCGCTAACCAGCTGAACGTATATTACCTATCCTTCGCCATGGCCATCTCCAACGTACTGATCCCACGGGTCCACCGGATGGTGGCCGAGGGTGACTCCACCCGGGAGCTGACCAAGCTGATGACCAAGGCCGGGCGTTTGCAGTTCATTATGCTGATGGCGGTGTTTCTGGGCTTTGTGGCAGTGGGACGCCCCTTTGTGATCCTGTGGGCCGGCGGCAAGGAGCAGTTTTCCGTGGACTATCCCGTGGCCCTGCTGCTGTTTGCCAGCACCATTGTTTCCGCCATTCAATTTGTAGGGCTGGAGATCCTCCGGGCCAAGAACATGCATCGCTTCCGGGCCTGGGTCTATCTGGGTGCCGCCGCCGTCAACGTCGGGCTGATGATTCCTCTGTGCAAATACGGCGGGCTCATTGGTGTGGCGGGTTCCATTCTGTTTGTGACCGTGGTGGGGAATGTGCTTCCCATCAACTGGTATTTCCGCAGGCATGTGGGGCTGGATATCCGGTGGTTCTGGAGCCACATTGCCCGGCTGCTGCCGTCTATGGTGGTGCCTGCCGTTGCGGCGGTGCTCATCGCTGTGCTGGTCCCGGTATCGGGATATCTGGACATTTTGATCTGGGGCTGCGTATTTGTGGTTGTGTACGCCGTCAGCCTGTGGCTGTTCGGCATGAATCGCTATGAGCGCGGCATCGTCACCGGTTTTCTGGGCAAATTCCGCCGCAGGCGCCGCAGAAGAAGATAAACTGACAGGGGCGATTTTCGCCCCTGTCAGTTTATCTTCAAAACAGTTCTTTCTTCTGCCGTGTCATGGCCGTCCGTTCTACTATTCGTTTTCGTCCGGTAATAGAACATTCGGGTGGTATATTTACAGTTCGTTTCCCTCGTCCGGCTGCTGCACCAGCACCGCCTCCGCCCCTGGCCCGTCGGTGAAGTCCAGCTGCACCACGGCCTGGGCGGTGTTCACGGAGCAGCTGACGCACTTGCCCCGCTCCCGGGCTGCGGCGTCGCACCGGGTCAGCAGGTCCGTCAGGAGCTCCCGGTTCAAACCGCCGCCCCGCCAGTGGAACACGAAGTGCGCCTGCTTTTTCCGCAGGGCCTGCCTGGCGCGGCTTTCCACGTCCTCCGGCTTGGTGAAGGACAGGGCCCGGTAGTAGTACCCCTTGTCCGCCGTACAGGGCGGCAGGGGCAGCACCAGGGTCTCGTGGTCCCGGAATATGTGCCTGTCGTCCAGGTTGAAATAATCGTACCGGGGGACGCCCCGCTGGAGGGAATTGTCAAAGGTGGCATCCAGATGATACCGCTGGCCCTCCACCGTCACCACGTTCCAGGTATGGCGGTATTTTACACCCCGCTCCGGGGCCGCCTCGCTGAGGGCCACGATGCACGGCAGTCCCACGGCGTCGCACAGGGCCTTCACGGTTTTGGCGATGCCCTCGCACACGCCGACCCCCTGGGTCAGAGGCCCGATGATCTCGTGGGAATACGGCTTTTTCAGCTTATCGTACCGGACGTTTTCCAGAATAAACCCGTGGATGGCCAGCTCCTTCTCCCGGTCGGTCTTTCCCGCCAGGGGGCGGACCAAACGGTCCAGCCGGGCGGCGACCGCCTGGCGGTGCTGGCGGACCTTGCTCTTATCGAACAGATACTCCGGCAGCAGCTCCACACGGTCTGCCCCGGGCATCCAGCGATACTGAAACCCGGTGACGTAAAACAGCAGCGGCGTGTCCAGCTTCAGCCGCAGGTAGATGTCCGACAGCTCCTGGCCGGTGAGCTTCGGCACCCGGATCCCCGGGGCCAGGGCCTCCATACCCGTCTGCATGGCGTCGTACACCGCTCGCTTTTCCCGGTCCAGCTGCCGGTAATAGTACCCGGCCATCAACGGTATGCGTGGGGCAGCAGCTGCCGCACCTGCCGGGCCAGGGCGTCAAACTGGTCGCAGGACAGAGCCTGTGCCCCGTCGGACAGGGCGCAGGCCGGACGGTCGTGGACCTCCACCATCAGCCCGTCGGCTCCGGCGGCTGCGGCGGCCAGGGCCAGAGGGGCCACCAGCTCCGCCCGTCCGGCGGCGTGGCTTGGGTCCACGATCACAGGCAGGTGCGACAGCCTTTTCACCACCGGAATGGCTGCGATATCCAGGGTGGCCCGGCTGTCCGTTTCAAAGGTCCGGATGCCCCGCTCACACAGAATGACCTGGGAATTGCCCCCGGCCAGAATGTACTCCGCCGCCTGCAAAAGCTCCGTCACGGTGGCGGACATGCCCCGTTTCAGCAGCACCGGCTTCCGCACCTGGCCCAGGGCCTGGAGCAGGGGAAAATTCTGCATATTCCGGGCGCCCACCTGCAGGACGTCCACGTCTGCCAGGTCGTCCAGCTGCCGGGGGTCGGTGATCTCCGTCACCACAGGCAGGCCCGCCTCCTGACCGGCGTCCACCAGCAGGGGGATGCCCGCCTGACCCAGCCCCTGGAAGGAGTAGGGGGATGTCCGGGGCTTGAATACGCCTCCTCGCAGCAGCTGGGCCCCGGCGGCCTTCACCCGCCGGGCCACGCCGGCCATCTGCACCTGGGACTCCACAGCGCAGGGCCCTGCAATGAGGCAGAACTCCGCACCGAGTCGCGCACTGCCCACCTCCACCACGGTGTTTTCCGGATGGGCAGCCCGTCCCGCCAGCCGGTAGGGCGGCGTAATGCGCCGCACATCCAGCACATAGGGAAGGGCCAGCAGCCCCTCCGGGTCCAGCCGCCAGGTATCTCCCACCAACGTCAGCACATCGGCGTCCTGGCCCGGGGTGCGGCCTATGCGCACCCCCTGATTCATCAGGCGCACCGCCAGCTGCCGCATGGCGGGCTCCTGGGTATCCTTTCGGATGACAACGATCATATATACCTCCGTGCGGCCATGCCGCCATATATTCCTGTTTATTGTACCGCAATGCGGACCGATTTGCAAGCCGGGGGTAAAAAGAACGCCGCTGTCGTACTGTAGGACTACAATACATGTTGGACAATCGAAGAAAAA
>FR884085.1 GCA_000435975.1 Oscillibacter sp. CAG:241
GCCGCCGTTGCCGATGACCAGGGCCCGGCCTGTGGGGGCGGCGCCCCGGGCGGCAAAGCCCGCCCGGATGCCGGGGGCGTCGGTATTATAGCCCACGGTGTGCCCGTTCCGGAAGCACACCGTATTTACCGCGCCGCAGGCCTCCGCCTCCGGGCTCAGCTGGTCCAGATAGCGGATGACCTCCTGCTTTAAGGGCATGGTGACGTTGCAGCCGTCCCATTCCCCGGCCCGGCCTGCCGCCATAAAGTCCGGCAGCGTCTCCCGGGTGACGGTGACGGACTGATAGTCGCCTTCGATCCCCGAAAGGGCCAGCATGCGCCGGTGCAGCACCGGGGACATGCTGTGACCCACCGGGTCGCCGATCACACAGAGCTTCATTTCATATCCCCCTTGTGTATGCTTTCCAATAACTCCATGGCCTCCAGGTAGCCCCGGAAGCCGTGACCCACGATCTGGCCCCGGCAGGCCGGGGCGGTGACGGACGTCCGGCGGAACGCCTCACGGCGGCTGATGTCGCTGATGTGCACCTCCACCGCCGGAACACGGACTGCCAGCAGGGCATCGTAAATGGCGTAGCTGTAATGGGTATAGGCCCCGGGATTGATGACGATGCCGTCATACACTCCGTCAGCGGCCTGTATTTCGTCGATGAGCACCCCTTCATGGTTGCTCTGGCGGATATCCGCCCGAATCCCCCGGGCGGCGGCATAGGCCGCGATCTCCGCGCAGAGGCCGGCGTAGGTGCCGGTACCGTAGACGCCGGGCTCCCGCTTGCCCAGCAGGTTCAGATTGGGACCGTTGAGAACAAGAAATTTCATTGCTGCTCCTCTCTCCACAGCCGGACGGCCTCCTCCGCCGCCTGACGGGCTGTGGGCTTGTTGACGGCATGGTGGGCGGCGGCCCGGTACAGGCTCCGCCGCTGGCGATACAGGCGGAAGATGGCGTCATCATCCGTCAGCAGGGGGCGGCCCTGCCGCCGCAGGGTCCGGCGGATGGCCCAGGGGGAGCGGTCCAGAAAGATCACCAGGCCGCTGCCCTTCAGCAGCGTTCGGTTCTCCCGACGCAGCACCGCCCCGCCGCCGGTGGCCAGGACCATGCCATCCCGGCGGCACAGGTCCGTCAGCACCCGGGTCTCCAGAGTGCGGAAATATGACTCGCCGCCGTCGGCGAAAATGTCCGGTATGCTGCGGCCCTCCGCCTGCTCCAGGGCCTTGTCCGCGTCCACGAAGGGAAGCCCCAGGGTCCTGGCCGCCAGCCTGCCCACGGTGCTTTTGCCGCTGCCGGGCAGGCCCACGAAAATCAGGTTTCTCACGACTGCTCCTCCCGGCTCAGGGCCATCAGCGTTTCATACAGCCGCTCCACCTGCTCCCGGCGTTCCGGGGCCAGATTGCCCCGGCTGCGCAGCACCTGGGCCTCCCGCTCCGGGTCCTGCACCGGCAGGCCGCAGGCGGCCTTATAGGCTCCGATGTCACGGGACAGCTCCTGCCGCCGGACAAACAGCTGCACCAGCTGCCGGTCTATGCCGTCCAGCCGCAGCCGCAGGGTGTCCAGATCGCCCGCCTGGGGGTCCAGCACCCGCCACAGGGCCAGGGCCGCAGCCGCCTCCACAATGGGGGCCGCCCGCAGGGCAATGCAGGGATCGTGGCGGCCCTGAACCGTTACGGTGCAGTTTTCCATACGGGCCAGGTCCACGGTGTCCTGAGGGATGGCGATGGAGGGGGTGGGCTTGAAGGTCACGGTGAAGGTCACCGGCATGCCGTTGGTGACGCCGCCGTTGATGCCGCCGTTGTGATTGGTGACGGTCCACACCCGGGTCCCGTCGGTGCGCAGGGCATCGTTGGCCTGACTGCCCCGCAGGGCGGCCAGGGCCGCGCCGTCGCCGAAGCCCAGGGCCTTCACCGCCGGGATGGCGAACAGGTGACGGGCCAGCTCCGATTCCACCGCCTCCCGCCAGCCGGGACCGCCCAGTCCCGCCGGAAGGCCCGTGACGGTGCAGCGCACCTGACCACCCACGGAATCTCCGGCGGCCTTGGCCGCCTCCGCCTGCTGCCGCAGCTCTTTTTCATCAATAAGCTGCGCTTTTATTTCAATATCCTGTGCTTTCAGCCAACTCTTTACCATGGCTCCCGCCGCCACCAGGGGAGCGGTCAGGCGGCCGGAATAGGGCCCGCCGCCCCGGGGGTCGTTGTGCCCCCGGCTGCGGACATGGGCGGCGTAATCGGCGTGGCCGGGGCGGGGCTTGTCCGCCAGAGCGGCGTAGTCGCCGGAGCGGACGTCCCGGTTTTCCAGAATCAGGCAGATGGGGTCCCCGGTGGTGTGTCCATTGTATACGCCGCTGAGAATGCGGAGCCGGTCCGGCTCCCGCCGGGCGGTGGCCAGGGGGCCATGGGGGGCCCGGCGCTGAAGCTCCCGGGCGATGAGCTCCCGGTCCACCGGCAGGCCCGGGGCCGCGCCGGTGACCAGAACGCCCACGGCGGGGCCGTGGGACTCTCCGAATATGGTGTAATCCAGCATGTTACAATACCTCGAATTGCCCGCCCAGGCGGCGGTAGTCCGCCCAGAAGCCGGGATAGGATTTGGCGGTGCATCCGGCGTTCCGCAGAACCACCGGGCCGGTGCAGAAGGGGGCGGCGCAGGCGCACAGCATGGCGATGCGGTGGTCGCCGCAGCTGTCGGCTTCGCCGCCGGAGAGCCGCTCCGCGCCCCATACGGTGAGGCCCTCCGGCTCCTGCCGGACACGGCCTCCCAGGGCGGTCAGCGCCGCCGAAACCGACGCCAGGCGGTCGCTCTCCTTATCCCGCAGCCGGGCCGCGCCGGTGAAGCGGGTTTCCGTTCCCGGCCGCAGCGCCGCCAGCAGGGCCAGCGGCGGCAGCAGGTCCGGGATATCCGTCAGGTCTACCTCCTCCGGCAGACAACGGCACAGGGCCGCCGCCGCCCGGTCCCCCTGGAGAGAGTCCCGGCGCAGGCCCGTGACGGCCACAGCACAGCCCAGAGCCCTTACCGCCAGCCAGAAGGCCGCTGCGGACCAGTCCGGCTCCGCGTCCAGGGGCACGGTCCGGAACCGCTGCCCACCCGGTATCGTGAAGCCGCAATCCGTTTGGCCGATGTGCACGCCGCAGCGACGCAGCACCGCCAGCGTCAGGTCCACATAGGGGCGGGAGGCCAGGGGGCCGGTCAGCGCCAGCTCCGAGTCTGCCGCCAGACCGGGCAGGGCCATCAGCAGCCCGGAGAGCAGCTGAGACGTCCGGGTCCCGTCCACCGGAAGCTGCCCGCCGGACAGCGCCCGGGTCACCCGCAGACCGCCCGCCGTGGCCGCAAGGCCCCAGTCCCCCGGCAGGGGCCGCTCCAGCAGCCGCTCCGTGCCGGTGAACACCGTGCCCACCTGGCCCCGGGCCATGGCCAGGGGCAGCAGAAACCGCAGGGTGCTGCCGCTGGCCCCGCAGTCGATGACGGGGGCCTTTTCGTGATACAAGGCCCACAGCCCCCGGACCGTGGCCTCCACATCGTCGGAGGGGTCCGGCGGGCAGGGAAACTCTCCCGCCTGGGCCAGACAGATCAGCTGCCGGTGCAGCAGACTTTTGGACGGCGGCGGCGTCACCGCCCCCCGCAGCGGGGCCGGAAGCAAGCGCACGTCCATCATACGTCCTCCATCAGAGCCGCCAGGGGTACCGTCAGCAGACGGCCCTGGCCGGCCCGCTCCGCCACGGCGATGGTAATGCCGTCGCCGCCGCGCTTTTTGTCCCGGGCCAGATAGTCCGCCGCCCCGTCCCAGGGCAGCCGGGTGGGCAGGTCCCACCGCCGCAGCAGGGGGGTCAGCCGCTCCAGCAGCTGCCCGCCGCCCAGACCGTGCCGCACCTGCCAGCGCAGCATGTGCATCATCCCGGCGGCCACGGCCTCGCCGTGGGTCCGGGTATCGTATCCTCCGGCGGCCTCATAGGCGTGGCCGAAGGTATGGCCGAAGTTCAGCACCCGGCGCCCGCCGCCGTCCCGCTCGTCCCGGGACACCACCGCCGCCTTATACCGGCAGCAGCGCGCCACCAGCCAGGGAAGATTCGGCTCCTCCGCCGTTTCCAGGTGGTGCAAAATGGCCTCGTCGCCGATGACGCCGCACTTGATGACCTCCGCCATGCCTGAGGACAGCTGCCGCCGGGGCAGGGTGGCCAGGCACGCCGTATCCGCCAGCACCAGCCGGGGCTGGTAAAAGCAGCCGATGAGGTTCTTCCCCTCCGGCAGGTCCAGACCGGTCTTGCCGCCGACGCTGCTGTCCACCTGGGCCAGCAGGGAGGTGGGCAGCTGGGCCAGAGCCACGCCCCGCAGCAGAGTACCGGCTATAAAGCCCGCCAGGTCACCGGTGACGCCGCCGCCCAGGGCCGCGATGCCGTCCTGCCGGGTGAAGCCATCCGCCAGCAGCCGGCGGCACAGGTCCTCATACACCGCCAGGCGCTTGCTGCCCTCTCCGGCGGGGAAGGTGTATACCGGCAGGTCCAGGGCCCCGGCGTACAGGGCGGCGGTGTTCTCGTCGGCGATAACGGCCCACCGCTTGACCGGCAGAGCCTCCAGCCGGCGGCGGGCCTCCCGCAGCAGGCCCGGGCCGATCTCAATGGGGTAGGACCGCTGCCCCAGAGATACCGTGATTTGTTGCATAGACCATTCGCTCCTTTGCCGGTCAGTTGTCCTCCACCAGCCGCCGCCGGCCCAGGGAGGCCCTGCGGTAATACAGCAGGGTGGCGGCGCTGCACACCAGCCATCCGGCGGGATAGCCCATGGCCAGAGGCAGCAGGGCGTTGCTGATATAGTGGGACATGATGTACAAATAGATCTGGCGGAATACCACGAAGGAGCCCAGCATGATGACCATGGGCACCTGGCTGTTGCCTGCGCCCCGCAGCGCGCCGGAATAGATCTGGTTGATGCAGCACAGCAGGTAGAAGGGCGAAATGTACCGCAGCAGCAGGGTGCCGTAGGCCACCACCTCCGCCTTGCGGTTGAAGAAGGCCGTCAGCTGGGGCGCAAACACCAGCACCGGCACCATCAGCACCGCCGTTACCGCCAGGGAGATGGCCAGTGCACGACGGGTGCCCTGGTGGGCCCGCTGGGCGTTCCCGGCTCCCAGATTCTGCCCCACGAAGGTGGTGGCAGACAGGGCCAGGGACTGCATGGGCAGGAACATCAGCTGGTCGATCTTGGTATACGCCGTCCAGCCGGACATGCAGTCCGCGCCGAAGCGGTTGATATAGGACTGGACAAACACATTGGAGAAGGCGGTGACGGCCATTTGCAGAGCCGCCGGGATGCCTACCTTCATGATCTTGCCCAGCATGTCCCAATGGACCCGCAGCCGCCGCAGCTCCAGGCGCACGCAGCTGTCCGTCCGCAGCAGCACTGCCAGCACCAGCACCGCCGACGCCGCCTGGGCGATGATGGTGGCCCAGGCAACACCTGCAACGCCCATGCGGAAGCGGATCACGAACACCAGGTCCAGCACCGTGTTCAGCCCCGCCGACACCACCAGAAAGTAGAAGGGACGCCGGGAGTCGCCCACTGCCCGGAGAATGCCGGAGCCCATGTTGTAGATGAGCAGCCCCGTAATGCCGGAAAAATAGATGGACAGATAGGCCGTGGACTCCGGCAGCACCTCCGCCGGGGTGTTCATCAGGGCCAGCATGGCCGGGATCAGGGCCAGACCCAGGGCCGTGAACGCCCCGCACAGCACCAGCGTCAGCACCATGGCCGTGTGGACGGTGTCCCGGACTCTGTCCGGCTTATGGGCCCCGTAATACTGACTGATGACCACGCCTGCGCCGCTGGACAGGCCCATGAAAAAGCCAATGAGCATGTTGATGATGGGCCCCACGGTGCCCACGGCGGAGAACGCCTCGTTGGACACGAAGTTGCCCACCACCCAGGTGTCCACCATGTTGTACAGCTGCTGAAACACGTTGCCGGCCAGCAGCGGCAGGGCGAACTCCACCAGGTGGCGGGTGATGCTGCCCTGGGTCATGTCCACGTCCCGACGGACGGCCGGATGGGCGTGGTGATGGGTCCATGTCATAGATGCGATCCTCGGTTTCTCTGTATTCAACAATAGGATAGCACCATTTGCCGGGGAAATCAACTGACCCGGGAGGGGAAACGGCGGCTCTACAGCAAAAATTCCTCCGGCTCCGCCGGACGCATGATGGATACCTCATAGGCGGTGCGCTCCTGGCCCACGCCGTCCACGGTTTTCGTATAGCCCCGGCTCTGGACCCGGCCCTCCACCGTCAGGCGGGAACCCACCGGAAGCCGGGCCGTCTGCTGGGCGATGGCCCCCCAGGCGATGCAGGGCAGATAGTCCGCCCGCCCGTACCGGCGGGGGGGCCGCCGGGGCCGGGGGCGGCACGCCCCGCCCCCCCCCGCCCGCCCCGGCGCAGATCCCCCGGCCCAAGGGCGTCCGCCGCAGGGAGGGGGCCTTGCACAGCACGCCGGAGAGCTGAATCTGGTTAAAGGGGGCCGCGCCGCCGGGAGTCAGCTCCCGGACAAACACGGAGATCACCAGCCGGGGCCCCTGGCCGCTGCGGTTGTTGAAGGAGCGCAGCTGACCGGTGAGGGTCAGCGTGTCGCCGGTATGTACGGGGTGCTCCTCCAGCAGCCGCCGGGGCAGAATCACCGGCAGCAGGTCCTCCTGGCCCGACAGCCGCTCCACCGACAGGGGGAAGCGGGAAAAGGACAGCCGCTCCACCGACAGGGGAAAGCGGTAAAAGTGCTCGCCGTGGTTTATATGGGACAGGGCAGGCTCCCCGGCGGCCCGGCCGCACAGGCGCACACGGTTGAAATTGTTGTCCATAAAATTCCTCCTCGTTTGTTGAAGCTGGTCCAGCTTATGCCGGAGCGCCTGGAAATAGACCCTGAGGCTTGTCAAAAAGTCTTTTTGACAAGCCTCGTGCGGTTTTTCAGAACTTTTTAAGTCCTGAAAAACCTGTGATTGCAAACGAAAGACACCCCTGATGGGTTTCTTTCGTAACGATCTTCCTTTCCGATGGAGGAGGATTTTTTGTTCTTTGGCGGCCCTGGCTCTTTTCAAACCGGGAAAAGTATGCGATAATAGCGGGGAAAAGGAGGAATTGCCCATGCGATACAAGGGAAAGGTCTACCGTCCCCCCAGCGAGGCATACAGCCTCATCATCCAGGTGACCTATGGGTGCAGCCATAACCGCTGCGCCTTCTGCGATATGTATGACGATAAGCGGTTTGCCCTGCGGCCTATGGAGGAGATCCGGGAGGATTTCCGCCTGGCCCGGCAGGTATACCGCCGGGTGGAGCGGGTCTTTCTGGCCGACGGCGACGCCCTGATGCGGAAAACCGATGAGCTGCTGGAAATTCTGGCCATGGTGTACAGCCTGTTTCCCGAGTGCCAGCGGGTCACCTGCTACGCCTCGCCCCGGAGTCTTCAGGTCAAGACGGAGGAGGAGCTGCGGCGGCTGCGGGAGGGCGGCCTGAAAATGGTGTATATGGGCCTGGAATCCGGCTGTGACGCGGTGCTGGAGCGGATGCAGAAGGGGCACACGGCTGCGGCCATCGTGGCGGCAGGGCAGAAGGCCCGGCGGGCGGGACTTGCCCTGTCGGTGACGGCCATTTCGGGCCTGGGCAGCCGGGAGCTGCTCAGGGAGCACGCCGTGGACACCGCCCGGGCCCTCAGCGCCATGAACCCGGAATACATCGGCCTGCTGACGCTGATGGTGGAGCCGGGAACGCCGCTGGAGCGCTGGGTCCGGGAGGGCAGCTTCCAGGTGCTGGGTCCGGCGGAAATTTTGCAGGAGACGGCCCTGCTGCTGGACCATATGGACAGCCCGGGCAGCGTGTTCCGGATGAACCATGCATCCAACTATCTGACCCTGAAGGGAACCCTGAACCGGGACCTGCCTGCTCTGCGGCAGCAGGTGCAGGAGGGACTTATGGGACACGGCCTGCGGCCGGAGAGCTGGCGGGCTTTGTAAATACAGAGAGAATAAAGGGAGACGAGAGATGAAAAGCAAAACTGCGGGGGCGGCATACAAGACCGCACGGGGCAATCTGCTGGCGATGCTGGTCCTGACGGCGGTAAATACCCTTCTGGCCCTGACGGGGTCGGACAGATACTATCTGTTCACGGATTTTGCCGCCTACATCTGGGCGGTGTTTGCCCGGGGCTTTTATGACTTTACCGGGGAGGCCAAGTGGCTGGTGCTGGGCGCGGCGGGCGCGGTGCTGGTGATGGCGGTGTATTTCCTGTGCTGGCTGCTGTCCAAAAAGCGGCGGGGCTGGCTGACGGCGGCGCTGGTGCTGTTCTCCGTGGATACGGCGGCGCTGGTGGCGGGCCTGGTGACGGCCTTCGAGGCGTCCAGCATCCTGGATGTGGTGTTCCACGGCCTGCTGCTGTGGTATCTGGCCATGGGCGTCCGCCGGGGCCGGGAGGCCATGGAGGAGCCGGAGGGGCAGAGGGAGACGCCGGAGCCGCTGCCCCAGAATACGGAGTTTTACGACGCGTCCATGGGGGAACGGCCCAACAGTCCCTCTATGGGCCAGCCGGCGGAGGGGAAGCACCGGACTCTGCTGACCGCCGCATACGGCAGCCATGAGATCGAGGTCCGCCGCAGCTATGGCCTGACGGAGCTGATCGTGGACGGAAGGGTCTACGGACGGCAGGAGGGCGTCGTGGAAACCGGCTATACCATCCGCGCCCGGGTGAGCGGTCACGATGTGGAAACGGAGTTCACTCCCACCGGCAAGCAGCTGCTGCGGGTGGACGGCCAGGTCATTGCCCGGAAGCAGCGCCTGTTCTGAGTCCTGCATGAGTCCTGCATAGGAAAAGCACCGATGCCGCGCATCGGTGCTTTTTTGCTATTGCTTTCTATTGCTTTTTCATTTGACGCAGGAACAGCAGCACGGCGGCGGCCAGGGCTGCGGCGGCATAGGCCAGCACCCACCACAGATGAGGCGTGAGCCCCGCCCAGTCTCCGGCCAGAGCCGCCCGGTCCAGCTCCACCGCGTGGACAAAGGGCAGGGCATAGGCAATGCGCTTGAAGGCGCCGCCTACCAGCTCCAGATCGAACCAGGTGCCCGACAGCCAGGCCGTCAGATTGGTCAGCAGAGCGCCGCAGATGCCGCCTGCCTGCTTAACGTTCAGCACACTGCCGCACAGCAGGCCCAGGCCGATGAACAGCAGCGCCGCCGGCAGGTCCAGCAGCACCGCCCACAGCATCCGCACCGATACCGTCAGTCCCAGGGGAATGGCCGCCAGGTAGCAGACTGCCACCTGCACCGCCGCCATAGGCAGCAGCGGCAGCATATAGCCGAAGATGAAGTCCCCGGCAGTAAGGGGCGTGGTGTACAGCCGCTGCAAAAGGGCGGTCTCCCGGTCACGGGACACCAGAGTGGCGGAGAACAGGGCCACAAACGCCAGACCGAACACGGTGATGCCCGGGGTCAGGCGGTCAATCTCAAACAGGCTTACGGGGATGTTGGCCTGGATGGCGCTGAGCAGAAGCAGCAGCACCAGGGGAAAGCCCAGGCCGAAGCCCAGCGTCAGCGGATCCCGCACCAGCTCCAGCGTGGTGCGGCGGCAAAGTGCGCGCAGCTTCATCTTCCCGCCTCCCTTACCATGGCGATAAACGCGTCCTCAAATCTGTCACAGCCGGCCTGGCGCTTCAGCTCCTCCGGCGTGCCCAGGGCCAGCAGCCGGCCGTCCTTCATAATGCCAACCCGGTCGGACAGGGCCTCGGCCTCCTCCAGGTAGTGGGTGGTGAGGATCACGGTGATCCGGCCCTTCAGCTGGCGGACCACGTCCCACAGCTCCGCCCGGGCCAGCACGTCCAGCCCCAGGGTGGGCTCATCCAGAAACAGGATCTCCGGCCGGGCGATCAGAGCCATGGCGATGCTCAGCCGCCGCTGCCAGCCGCCGGAGAGCTTCCCGGCCCGGCGGGCCAGAATGGGCTCCAGCCCCAGGGTCCGGGACAGCTCCTCTGTGCGGGCGGCGGTCTCCTGCCGGGACAGACCGTGGACGCCGCACAGCAGCGCCAGATTCTCCCGGGCGGTGAGATTGGGGGCCACGGCGGTCTCCTGGGGGGATACGCCGATGCAGCGCTTTACCCCGGCGGCATCCGACACAATGCTGCGGCCCAGCAGCCGGGCGTCGCCGCCGTCGGGCCGGGTCAGGCACGACAGCATTTTGATGGTGGTGGTCTTGCCTGCGCCGTTGACGCCCAGCAGGGCGAACAGCTCCCCCTGACGGACCGTCAGGTCCAGGCTGTCCACGGCGGTGATGGCCCCGTAGCGTTTGGTGAGACCCTGTATTTCAACGGCGTTCATTCCTGCGCCTCCTTTTCCTTGAATCGAGCCAGCAGACCCCTATAGGCGTCGGTCAGCGACGCGCTGATGAGCTCCGTGTCCCAGTCCAGAAACGACGTGGCCGCCATGGCGGCGATGCCATGGACATAGATCCACATCTCCAGGTGGAACATCCGGGCGCTTTCCCGGCTGATGCCGGCGGCCTGCTGGATCAGGTCCAGCAGGGGCTCCACATCGTCTCCCAGACGGGGAGACGCGTCCTCGTGGCTGCGGTCCCGCATAAACAGCAGCCGGAACAGGGGCTTTTCCTGCTGGGCAAAGGCAATGTAGGCCATGCCGGAGGCCTTGTAGGGGGGATATTTCCCGGCCTCCATGGCCTGGGCGATGGTTTGGCCGTACAGCCGGTATCCGGCGGCCAGAACCTCCTGCTGCACCTCCTCCATGCTCCGGAACAGACCGAAAATAGGCTTGACGGAGCAGCCCAGCCGGGCGGCCAGACTCCGGGCGGTAAGGCCCTCCGGCCCCGTCTCCCGGACAATATCCAGAGCAGAACGGATGATCTCCTCCCGGGTAAATTTAACCTTCGGCGGCACAAATGCTCCTCCCTTCGTGATGAAAACTCATGTTGCGCAACAAGTGTTGCTTATTATAACAGAGAAAAATGCCCCTGTCAAGGGGCGGAATGGGAGAAGGCGCGGCCCGGAGCGGGCTGGGGGCAGCCTAAAGAATAGTTAAAGGCGAAGAAAAAAACGACATAGGGCAGCCGAATAGAAGCATACGCCCCCTGGAACCGATTTCTCCGGTTCCAGGGGGCGCTGTGTGTCGATAGGAAGACGGTTATTCCGCCTTGGCCTTCTTTTTCTGGGGCATGGGGATCTGGGCCAGGATCACGGCCGCAAACATCAGTACGCAGCCCAGGTATTCCCGGGCGGTCATCTGCTGGTGCAGGACAACGGCGCCGGCGATGACGGCGAACACGCTCTCCAGGCTCAGCAGAATGGTGACCACCGTGGGATTGGAGCCCTTCTGAGCCAGGATCTGCAGGGTGTAGCCCACGCCGCAGGAGAACACGCCCACATACAGCAGGGGCCAGATGCAGTCAAGCAGCACCTGGAAGCTGATGGTGTCGAAAAACAGGGCCAGAATAGTGGACCAGGTGCCGGCAAACAGGAATTGCAGGCAGCTGAGCTTCACACCGTCACAGGTGGCGGTGAAATGGTCGATCACCAGGATATGTACGGAAAAGCATATGGCACATACCAGCACCAGCAGGTCGCCGGGGGCCAGGGAGAAGCTGCCCTTGATACACAGCAGGTACAGAGCGCCCACGGACAGAGCCACGGCGATCCACACCGGCAGGCTGACCCTCCGCCGGAAGAACAGGCCGAACACCGGCACCAGCACCACATACAGGGCGGTGATGAACCCGGCCTTGCCGCCGTCGGTACCGGCCACAAGGCCTGCCTGCTGGAAGTTGGAGGCAATGGCCAGCACCGTGCCGCAGCAGAAGCCGCCCAGCCACAGCTGCCTGCGCTGGGCCTTCTTCTCCGCAGGGGAGATCTGGGGCCGATCCTTCCTGAAGCCGCTTGAAACGGCCAGAACCACCAGCAGGGACAGCACGGCGATGTAATACCGGGTGCCGTTGAAGGTAAACGCGCCCATGGCGTCGGCGCAGACGTCCTGGGCCACGAAGGCCGTGCCCCAGATAAAGGCCGCCAGAATGGGAAATACCACCTGGCGAAGCTGATTGTGTTTCATACGAATGCTCTCTCTCTTTCTTCTTATGCTTGCGGGCCGTCCTCGCCCCCGGCCGGGGCGTCGACGTGCCAATGAAACTTCTTTTCGGTGCCGGACAGCAGCCGCTGGATGTTGCCCCGGTGGCACCAGATCACAAGGGCCGCTATCGCCGCAGACAGGACGGTATACAGCCAGTTATGGCCCAGCAGGAAAAACACGGATACCGGCATGCTGGCCGTGGCGGTCACGGAGCCTAGGGACACATAGCGGGTCAGCAGCCACAGGCTCACGAACAGGCCCCAGGCGATCAGAGCCACCCGCCAGTCCAGCAGCAGCACCAGCACGCCGCCGGAGAGGATGCCCTTGCCGCCCCGCAGGCCGAAGAACACCGGGAACATGTGCCCCAGCTCGCAGCCGATGCCTGCGATCAGCAGGCCCAGGGTCCAGTCGCCCACTACCCAGTGCATCAGGTATCCGCCGATGAGGCAGGCCAGCACGGTTTTCCCCATGTCGCAGATGATGACGCACAGGGCATACCGGGCGCCGTAGGTCCGGTAGAAGTTCGTCAGGCCCGCGTTGCCGCTGCCGTGCTGGCGGACATCGTCGCGGATGATGAAATGGGAGGTCATCACCGATCCGTTGAAGCAGCCCAGCAGATACGACACCAGCAGCGTCAGGGCCACGGTAAATACCACAGACACGTCAGCTATCCTCCTCGCCCTTCTGGCGCACGGTCATGATGATGGGGGTGCCCTCCAGGCCGAACACGCTGCGGATCTGATTTTCCAGATACCGGCGGTAGGAAAAGTGGAACAGCTTCTTGTCGTTGCAGAACACCACGAAATGGGGGGGACGGATGCCCACCTGGGTCATATAGTAGATCTTCAGGCGGCGGCCCTTGTCCGTGGGGGGCTGGACCCGGGTCTGGGCATCGGCCAGGACGGAGTTGAGCATTCCGGTGGTGATGCGCATGGACGCCTGCTCCCGGACATAGTTGATCAGCTCAAACAGCCGGCTGACCCGCTGACCGGTCATGGCGGAGATGAACACAATGGGGGCGTAGGGCATATAGCTCAGGTCCCGGCGGATGTCCTCCCGCATGCGGTCCATGGTCTTGCCGTCCTTTTCCACCAGGTCCCACTTGTTCACCACGATGATGCAGGCCTTTCCGGCGTCGTGGGCCAGGCCCGCCACCTTGGTGTCCTGCTCGGTAACGCCGTCCTGGGCGTCGATCATAATGAGGCACACGTCGCTGCGCTCAATGGCCATGGTGGCCCGGAGGACGCTGTATTTCTCGATGGCGTCGTCCACCTTGGACTTCTTTCGCATACCGGCGGTGTCGATGAAGTTATACTTGCCGGTGGCGTTTTCAAAGTAGCTGTCGATGGCGTCCCGGGTGGTACCGGCCACGTCGCTGACGATGACCCGCTGCTCGCCCAGGATCCGGTTGGTGAGGCTGGACTTGCCCACGTTGGGCTTGCCGATGATGGCCACCTGGACCACGTCGCTGTCCTCCTCCTCGTCCGTTTCCGGGGGGAAGTATTGCAGACAGGCGTCCAGCAGGTCGCCGGTGCCGTGACCATGGACGGCGGACACGGCGATGGGGTCGCCCAGACCCAGGTTGTAAAACTCATAGAACTCCGGGTCCGTGACGCCGGTGGAGTCCATCTTGTTCACTGCCAGAACGATGGGCTTTTTAGACCGCTGGAGCATTCCGGCCACCTCCTGGTCGGCGGCGGTCATACCGGTCTTGATGTCCGTTACCAGGACAATGACAGTGGCGTTGTCGATGGCAATCTGGGCCTGTTGGCGCATGAAGGCCAGGATCTGGTTGTCGGTGTTGGGCTCGATGCCGCCGGTGTCCACCAGGGTGAACTTGCGGCCGTTCCAGTCGGATTCACCGTAAATGCGGTCCCGGGTGACGCCGGGGGTGTCCTCCACAATGGAAAGACGCCGCCCGATGATCTTGTTGAACAGCATGGACTTGCCCACGTTGGGCCGGCCCACGATGGCAATCAGGGGCTTGGACATAAGGGTTTACCTCCTTCTATTTGGATGCGGCGGTCATTCCGCCGCGAACATGGCGTCCACCAGGGCGAAGCCGTCCTCGTCCACCACCTGGACGGGAACGCCCAGCTCCCGGCTCAGACGCTCCACGGTGTAGTCGTCCAGAAACACGGTCTCGCCGTGGCGCATCATGTGGATGGGGATCAGCACCCGATCCCCCAGGTCCCGTCCCCGCAGCTGGGCGGAGATATCCTGCCCGGTAAGCAGGCCCGCCACGTCGATGGTGTGGCCGAAGAAGTCGTTTTCCACGGCGATGACCTGCCCCCGCAGCCCGGGATAGTCCGCCTGGGCCCGCTGCACCAGGCCCCCGAGAAACGGAGCCGCCGCCGTGCCGGTGGCGATGGTGAAGGGAGAGAAGCGAATGGGCACGTCCACAGTGGCAAGGCCCGCCAGGAAATCATCCTCCAGAGAGCGCATGAGGCCCACGCCGTTTTCCAGCTGACGGTAGCCCTCGTAATACTCTGCCCGGGGCAGGGGACGGCCTGCTCGCAGGTACAGCTCGTCGGCGCAGAAGAAGCGCCGGGTGCCGAAGCGCTCCAGATTCTCCCGGCCGTATTCGTCGGCGATGTCGATGATCTCGGCGGCGGTGGCCGCATCCACCGGGCGGAGCTTAGCCAGGCCCTGGCGGTATTTGGTGATGCCCACCGGCACCAGGGAGCAGCTGGAAAACTGCATCTCCGTCAGGTCCCGGAGGGTGCGGCGCAGCTGGTCCCCGTCGTTCCAGCCGGGGCAGACCACGATCTGCCCGTTCATCACGATCCCTGCCTTGCAGAAGACCCGGATATAGTCCAGGGAGCGCAGGGCGTTTTTGTTGCCAAGCATGGTGCAGTGGAGCTGAGGGTCCGTGGTGTGGACGGAGACGTTGATGGGGCTGATGCGCAGGTCGATGATGCGCTGGGCCTCCCGGTCCGTCAGGTTGGTCAGGGTGATGTAGTTCCCCTGGAGGAAGCTGAGCCGGGCATCGTCGTCCTTGAAATACAGGGTCTTGCGCATACCGGGAGGCATCTGGTCCACGAAGCAGAAGATGCAGTGGTTGGCGCAGGAGCGCATATCGTCCATGAGGACGGTGTCAAAATTCAGGCCCAGGTCCCGGCCCTCGGGCTTGCGCAGGGACACGGTGCGCACGGTACCCGCAGGCTCCCGCAGCTCCAGGCAGCAGTCGGTATCGTAGCCGTAAAAGCGATAGTCCAGCACGTCGATGATCTGGTGCCCGTTGATGGTCAGCAGCTGCTCCCCGGGGGTGATCCCGGCCCGCTCCGCCGGACTGTGCCGGTCCACGGAGGTGATGATGGTGCTCATGTGTTGTTCCTCTTTACCTCAGGCGGCATAATACCGCAGTTTATCCAAATTATTATACCCAAGTTCTGCCGGTTTTGCAAGCACGATTCCGAGTTTTTGGGTAAGGGCAGTGTAGGACTGCAAATTTGCGAACTATTTTGTAGTTGACTTCACTACATTTTGCGTGATATACTATAAGAAAATTGGGGGGCTGCTTATGATTAACTGATTTAAAGCCAATATTATCAATGTAGCGCCTGCGGTCATCAACAAATATACCCGGAGCAACGAGATTGCAGAGTATCCCTTTTCCGGTATGATCTCGATTAGAAAAGGAAGGTAAATAAAGATGAAAAAGCATTTATTTCCCCTGCTTGCGGCCCTGCTGTGTATGGTGATGCTGATGGGCTGTACGGCCCATGCGGGGCCGGAGTCCAACAAGCTGACGGAGGCGGAGTCCAACAAGCTGACGGAGGCGGAGCTTCAGGAGCTCCAGGAGCTGTTTGCCCCGGGCAGCTGGTATGCCCAGGCCTGCACCAGCTACTATGAAGGGGCGGAGGCCGTGAATCTGCGCCGTCTGTTCTACGATGGCATCGGCTACGCGGGACTGATCTATGGACAGTGCTATGTGACCGATCGGGAGCGGGACTGGGTGCTGGAGCAGAAACCTGCGGCAGAGAATTATGCCATTTTCCGGGCGCCCCGGGCGGCCATGGATGACATTCTCCGGCAGTATTTTGACATCTCCCTGGACGATACCCGGAAAATGGGGCTGGATAACCTGCTCTATTGGGAAGAGGCCGACGCCTGGTACGCCACCCACACGGATACGGGCCTGAATACGGTGACGCTGACCGGTGGTGAGCGCACGGACGATGGCCTGCTGAAGCTATACTATTCCGGCGGCTATATCACCCTGCGCCCCACGCAGGACGGACAGAGCCCGCAGCCCTATTTCATCGTTTCCAACCAGCCGGAGAGTTGATGCTGGTATCCCGGATATAATAGATATAGTGGTAGATATAGGAAAGGGGAGAGCGATCACGCTCTCCCTTTTATCGTATTGGTTTACAAAGTCAACCAAAAGAAAGGGTTCCAAGCATCTCTGCTCAGAACCCTGACATTATGGAGGTGACACCCAGATTTGAACTGGGGAATGAG
>FR884086.1:0-3126 GCA_000435975.1 Oscillibacter sp. CAG:241
CGGGACTTTTGCGGACAACAGCCCGGCGGCGCTGATTTCAGCGCCGCCGGGCTGTTATGTAACGGGAAGATTATTTATTGGACAGATACTCGTCGATGGACTTGGCGCCCAGCTTGCCGGCGCCCATGGCCAGGATCACGGTGGCCGCGCCGGTGACAGCATCGCCGCCGGCATACACGCCCTGGCGGGAGGTGAGGCCATCCTCGTTGACGATGATGCCGCCCTTCTTGTTGACCTCCAGGCCTTTGGTGGTGGACTTGATCAGGGGGTTGGGGGTGGTACCCAGGGACATGATCACAGCGTCCACGGGAAGCTCAAACTCGCTGCCCTTCTTCTCCACGGGGCGGCGGCGGCCGGAAGCGTCCGGTTCGCCCAGCTCCATCTCGATGCAGGTCATGCTCTTGACGCAGTCCTGCTCGTCGCCGTTGATCTGAACGGGGTTGTTCAGGGTCTTGAACACCACGCCCTCCTCAATGGCGTGCTCTACCTCCTCGTGACGGGCAGGCAGCTCCTCCATGCCCCGGCGATACACCACATACACGTCGGCGCCCAGGCGCTTGGAGCAGCGGGCGGCGTCCATGGCCACGTTGCCGCCGCCTACCACGGCCACCTTCTTGCCCTTCAGGTCCATGATGGGGGTGTCGGAATCCTCGCGGTACGCCTTCATCAGATTGATGCGGGTCAGGAACTCGTTGGCGGAGTACACACCCTTCAGGTTCTCGCCGGGAATGTGCATGAACATGGGCAGACCAGCGCCGGAGCCCACGAACACAGCCTCAAAGCCGTTCTCCTCCATCAGCTCGTCGATGGTGATGGTGCGGCCCACCACGGTGTTGGTCTCCACCTTCACGCCCATGGCCTTCAGACCGTCCACTTCCTTCTGGACGATGCTCTTGGGCAGACGGAACTCGGGAATGCCGTATACCAGCACACCGCCGGCCAGGTGCAGAGCCTCGAACACGGTGACGTCATAGCCCTTCTTGGCCAGGTCGCCGGCGCAGGTCAGGCCCGCAGGGCCGGAGCCCACCACCGCCACCTTGTGGCCGTTGGGCTGGGGCTTTTCGGGGGCCTCGGTGCTGTGGGCGTTGTGCCAGTCGGCCACAAAGCGCTCCAGACGGCCGATGCCCACGGGGTCGCCCTTCTTGCCCCGGACGCAGTGCATTTCGCATTGGCTCTCCTGGGGGCAGACGCGGCCGCACACGGCGGGCAGGGAGCTGGTCTGGTGGATGACCTGATACGCACCCTCATAGTCGCGCTCCACGATCTTGGCGATGAACTCGGGGATGCGGACATTGACGGGACAGCCGTCCACGCAGGGATGATTCTTGCAGTGGAGGCAGCGGGCGGCCTCGTCCAGGGCCTGCTCCTCAGTGTAGCCCAGGGCCACCTCCAGGAAGTTCTTATTCCGGACGTTGGGGTCCTGAGAGGGCATGGGATTCTTATCCAGGCGCATGTTGATCTTGGCAGCCATGTTACTTTACCTCCTGCTTGAACAGATTGCAGACTTCCTCGTGCTTGCGCACCTCGAAGTCGTGATACATCTGGTTGCGCTTGACAGCCAGATCCCAGTCCACCTGCTGGCCGTCGAAGTCGGGGCCGTCTACGCAGGCAAACTTGGTCTCGCCGCCAACGGTCAGGCGGCAGCCGCCGCACATACCGGTGCCGTCGATCATGATGGGGCTCATGGATACGGTGGTGGGCACGCCGTAGGGCGCGGTGGTCTTACAGACAAACTTCATCATGACCATGGGGCCGATGGCGAAGATCTCGTCATACTGGTTGCCGGCGTCCAGCAGCTCCTGCAGCGCCTGGGTGACCAGACCCTTCTGGCCATAGGAGCCGTCGTCGGTGCAGACCTTCAGCACGGAGGACACGGCCTTGAACTTGTCCTCCAGAATGACCACGTCCTTGCTCTTGAAGCCCACAACGGCGTGGACCTCGGCTCCGCAGTCGTGGAACTTCTTCAGAACGGGATACGCGATGGCGCAGCCCACGCCGCCGCCGACGACACAGACCTTCTTCTTGCCCTCGGTTTCGGTGGGCTTGCCCAGGGGGCCCACAAAGTCGTGCAGATACTCGCCCTGCTGCTTGTGGCTGAGCTTCTCGGTGGTGGCACCCACGGTCTGGACAATGATGGTGACAGTGCCCTTCTCGCGGTTATAGTCATGGATGGTGATGGGGATACGCTCGCCGTTTTCATCCACCCGCAGGATGATGAACTGGCCGGGCTGTGCCTTTTTGGCAACCATAGGAGCCTCGATCTCATACAGGATCACGGTGGGTTTCAACGCTTCTTTGGTCACGATGCGATACATGGTCGTTCCTTCTTTCCTATTTCATGGGAGTCCGGCCAATAGGGCGGGCCAAGGCCCGCCCTATGCCGTATGCCGTATATTTATGATATCACAAGCGATGGCTGTTCGTCAATTGGTATCACCGCTTTCGGGAAATTTATTGCGTGGGGCCGCACAGAGTCACCTGCCGCCCGGCCACCTCCACCAGGCGCTCGTCCTTCATTTTTTTCAGCTCCCGCATCATGGCACTGCGGTCGGCGGAGATGTAGTCCGCCAGGGCGCTGAGGGAGAAGGGCAGCTGGAAGCTCTGCCGCTGCCGCTGGCCCGCCAGCAGGCCGAAATAGCACAGCAGCTTTTCCCGGATGCTGCGGCGGCTGAGAACCTCCACCCGCTCGGACAGGGCGGCGGCCTTCTCCGTCATGATGTGGAACATATTCTCCACCAGGCGGCTGTGGTGGGCGCAGGCCCTTTCGCAGCGGCGGGTCATGTGCTCGTCCTGCATGAACCATACCCGGCAGGGCTCCTCGGCGATGACGGTGATGCTGTCGCCGGCCACATTTTCAAACATCAGCATCTCGCCGAACACGCCGCCGCTTTCCAGGTGCTCCAGGATGGCGCGGCCGCCCTGGCGGTCGATGCGCTGGAGCACGGCGCTGCCGTGGGCGATGAGGCCCAGATATTTCCGCCCCTCGGAGAAGTCATAGATGGTCTCCCCGGCCCGGAAAGCCTCCTCCCGGACGCCGAAGCACACCCGCATCTGCTCCTGCTCCTCCGGGGTGATGCCCTCAAGAATGGGCGTTTTGATAATGTCCACAGCGCAGCCTCTTTCCCT
>FR884086.1:3157-7509 GCA_000435975.1 Oscillibacter sp. CAG:241
CCCTTTCCCCCCGCCAGCAGGCGATCTCTTTTTTTGCCGATGATGACGTATACGATGACATAGCCGATGGCCCCCACCAGCAGACCCGCCACCATGTCGATGAAGGCGTGCTGCTTGACAAGCAGGGTAGAGGCGATGATGACCGCGCCCAGGACCATGGACCCGGCCCGCCAGCCCCACTTTCGCAGGCCCGGCGTGTGCCACGCGGCGGCTACCCCCGCAACGACCCCCAGCACATGAACGCTGGGCAGAACGTTGGTATTGGTGTCCAGATTATACGTGTTCTGCAGCAGCCAGGCGGCGATGTTCTGGTGCTCCATCACCGCCGGGCGCAGGTCCTGCCCGTTGGGCACCAGGGCACAGAACACCGTGGCGGTGGTGAAGGTGATCATAATGGTCCACATATACCGCCGGAAGCCCTCTGCATCCTTGACGATCAGGTAAATGCCGATGGCCACCAGCAGGAACGACCAGGAATCATAGGGGAAAACGAACCACTCGCAGAAGGGGATATAGTCGTCGATGGCCGTCTGGGTGGCCCAGTAGTTGTCGGTGATGAGATGCTCGATGATGAAAAACATGGTCAGGTACACCGGCAGATACAGGCCCCACCACATATGCGGGTGCTCCCGTATAAATTTCTTGACTTGCTCCATGGATGCTCCTCCGTAATCGATAGTGAAAAGCATGATAACATAATTCCGGATAAAAGGGAAGGGGTAAGTGATATATGTCACAGTTTTTTTACAACTGGAAACGGTTGCGGCGGCGGGGCTTTTCCGGTATAATAGGGGACAAGATCATAAATTTGGAGGAGCATCCATGACCGTACTGAACAAAGAGATGAAGGAAAACCGCCGGGTGGAGCTGACCATCCGGGTGGAGCGGCAGGAGTGGCAGCAGGCCCTGGACGACGCGTATCAGGCCAACCGGGACCTGTATCCCGTGGACGGCTGCGCCCCGGGCAAGGCCACCCGCCAGGCCCTGGAGCAGGCGTATGCCCCGGACGTGTTCTATCAGGAGGCGGTGAACGCCACGTTCCCCCGGGCCCTGGTGGAGGCCTTCGGCCGGGAGGAGATCCTGGTGGCCGGGGCTCCGGAGCTGCGTATTGTGGACATCGGGCCGGAGGGCTTCACCTTCGCCGCTCTGGCAGAGCTGTATCCGGAGGTGAAGCTGGGCCAGTATAAGGGCCTGTCCGCCCCCATGCCCCAGGCGGAGCTGTCCAACGACGACGTGGACAAGGCCATGGAGGAGTGGCTCCAGGCCCACCTGGTGGAGCAGGAGCGGGACCGGGCCGCCATGGGCGACGAGGTGACCCTGGACTTTGACGGCTCCGTGGACGGCGTGCCCTTTGAGGGCGGCAAGGCGGAGAATTATCCCCTGCTGCTGGGCAGCGGCATGTTCATCGACGGGTTCGAGGAGCAGGTGGCGGGCATCCGCCCGGAGGAGGAGCGGGAGATCCATGTGACCTTCCCCCAGCAGTACACCCCGGAGCTGGCGGGGAAGGCGGCGGTATTCCGGGTGAAGGCCCACCGCATCGTCCGCCGTTCCGCGCCGGAGATCAACGATGCGTTCGCCCGGACCCAGGGCTTTGCCGATGCGGCGTCCCTGCGCCAGGCCATTATGGCGGCAGCCCTCCAGCGCAAGGAGGCCCAGGCCCGGGACGCCTTTGCCGACGCCCTGGTGCGCCAGGTGCTGGACGGCATGGAGGTACAGGTGCCCGACTCCATGGTGGAGAGCCAGCTCACCGGGCTTTTGCAGGAGCTGGAAAGCCGCCTCATGAGCCAGGGCGCGTCCCTGTCCGACTATTTGCAGATGGCCGGCATGACGGAGGAGGACCTGCGGTCCCACGCCCGGGAGAACGCCCTGGAGTCCGCCCGGTATGAGCTGGCCATGACGGAGATCGCCCGCCTGGAGCACATCCAGGTCACCGATGAGGACGTGGAGCGCCGGTATCAGGAGATGTCCCGGCAGTTCGGCGTGCCGGTGGACCACATCCGCCAGCAGCTGCCGCCTATGCAGCTGAGCCACGACCTGAAGCTGGCCTATGCCCGGGCCGTGGTGGTGGACAACGCCGTCCGGCTGTAAGGCGCTGCGGGAGCCGCAGAGGATATGCGGGGGCATTGAGGATGCCGCCCCTACGCACGGAAAAACGCACAAAGGGAGGGGCAAAGCCCCTCCCTTTGTGCTGCCGCGCTGACACGCACCAACGGCAGGACGCCTCCCGAACGGAGATATAGACCCGGAGCCCGCTGGTCCCGCACCTCCGCCAATACCCAACACGATACATGGTATACGAATATCCGAAGACGCACAAGCCAGCAGGATGAGAAGGATGATGGCTATAAAAAGCAGCACACCCGATTGTCTAAAACCGGGTGTGCTGCAATTACAGAGATGCATATCTTATTCAAACATGGCTTCCAGATAAGCGCAAAGGGCAGAGGACAGCTTTTTGATGTCAGCGCCGGAGGTATTCACAAGAAGGTCGTAGTTTTCCCGCGCACCCCATTTCTGCTCACTGAAGAAAGCGTAATACTTTGCACGGCTGCGGTCGATCTCCGCGATCCGTTTCTTCATCTGCGCTTCTGTCAGATGCTCGTCCTCCGGACGGCGCTCCATGCAGCGTTTGATTCTGCTCTCCATGTCTGCATAAGCGAAAATGCGCACAGGCTTCTGTTCCCGGAGAATATAATCTGCGCAGCGTCCGACGATGACGCAGTCGGATTTGCGGGACAGCTCGCGAAGCAGCTCATGCTGTTTCGTGTAGATGGAAAAATCGGGATAGAAGGTGGGCTCTGAGATCAGATATATGCTGTGTCCGGTATGAATGGGGAAATGCATAACGGGACGTTTTTCCTCGATCCGCCGGACATACTCCTCAGACAGCGCGGTTCTTTTTGCAATCTCTGTTATGATCTCCTGATCGTAGTAGGCAATCTCCAGCTTTTCTGCGATTCTGCGGCCAAGCTCGCGGCCGCCGCTGCCAAATTCACGGCCAATGGTGATGATTCGTTTCATGTCGTGCTCCTTTCCGGCAAAAGCCTGTGGGGCGGGGTGATAATGGCTGCGCATAAGTGAGAATGGAAACTGTATGAATCAGTGGGCAAAGGCACTCTTTCATAAGGGCTCCACTCCTTTATTGAATTATATCATGGAATGGGTGCTGCTGGCAACTGGGATCGCGGGGCATATCAATAGCGTGTGCAATTTGCCTGAGGCGTTTTTGGCTGACAGCAGATCACACATTGCCCCTTCACTTCTGATTCAGAAGCCAGGCTGTCATATCCCCCAAGGTCTCCTCCATCGGGCGCGGCTGATATGCAAAGCATTCCGATGCTGCGGCATGGCTGAATTGCCCGTTTGAGGCAAGAACGGAAACGGAATACGGGGTGAAAAACAGCGGCTTTCGCTCCCTCAGGCTCCGGCGCTCGTAATACGGAGCGGCCAGCCTTGCAAGCCCCAGCGGCAGGCAGATGGGCCGATACTTCAGCTTTGCAGCCTTTCCCACCAGCTGAAGCATCCTGCGAATCGTGACATAGCAGCCGGACAAAATGTAGCCTTTGCCGGGCTCTCCGCTTTCGGAACAGGCGAGAATGCCATTTGCCACATCCCGCACATCGACAAAGTCATACCCGCCGCGAACGGCTAAGGGCAGCTTCCCGGCAAGAAAGGATTTTGCCATTGAGGTGAAGCTCCCTCCCTGCAAATCGCCCGGTCCGATGATGCCGGAGGGGAGTACAATGCTGGCATTCAACCCGCGCTCCGCTGCATCAAAGACCAGCTCGGTTGCAGCTGCCTTGCTCTTGGCGTAATCTCCGTCCACAAGCCCCGGAGAGAATTCGCAATCCTCCGTAATGATGCAGCCCTTTGGCTTTTCCGGTATGGCATGGACGGAGCTGACATAGACCAATTTGCCCACATCATGCTCCATACATTGCCGGAGAACCCTCCATGTCCCGCCTACGTTGACCTGATAGAGCCTCGGACCGGGCCTGGACGCGACGGAGACGATACCGGCACAGTGAATCACACAGGTACGGCTGTCGGCATCCGCGAAGAAGTCTGACAGTGAGCCTTTATCGCACACATCACCGATGACGGTGTGGACCTCCTTCGGGAGCAAATGGATACAGGGGTCGTCATGCAGCACAAGCGCATGCACCTGCGCCTTGCGGCGTACCAGCTCCTCCGCAACAGCCCTGCCGAGGAAGCCGGTAGCGCCTGTAACAAGATATTTATCAAACATTCAAAGAGCCTCCTCTCAAATAAGTACACAAGTGTTGATTATCTTTCACAAGTACAGTATACTTGAGAGGAAAGACAGAAACAATCAGCACTTGTCATGCGAC
>FR884087.1 GCA_000435975.1 Oscillibacter sp. CAG:241
TCCTCCCGCCGGTTGCGGCCCCGGCCCACCACCGCCCCGTCCCGGACGATGACGCAGCCCACCGGCACCTCCCCGGCGGCGGCGGCCTCCCGGGCCAGGTCCAGCGCCTGGCGCATGTATTCCTCGTGCATTTCGCGCACCTCCCCGGAAAAATGTTCCTGTCCCCTGATTAAAGCCTGTCATATCTGTCCAAAATAACCGTACAATAGCCATCAGGAGGTATCGCCATGAAAAACAAGGACACGGCCTCCCCCACCCTGGGGGACCTGCGGCAGGAGCTGTATCAGACCAACCAAGCCCTGCGCAACGCCTATGATAAGTTCAATTACGTCACCGCCCCGGAGCTGGTAGAGGCCAGCATTTACGAGATCAACGCCCTGAAGGCCCGCAGCGACTATCTGCTGCGGTGCATCAAGACCCAGCTGGGGGAGGGCCCCTGCGTGGCGGCGTCCTCCGTGAAGGGAGGGACTGTGTGTCCGTCTTAGAAAAAGCCGCCCTGGGCGTGGGGGCGCTGTTTATCCTGCTGGGGGTGCTGCGTCTGACGAAAAGCCCCCTGAAAACGGTATTCCGGGTAGCGGGCAACGCGGCCCTGGGCTTTGGCGCCCTGTGGCTCCTGGGCCGCACCGTTCCCGGGCTGCACCTGGGCCTGAACGTGTTCAACGCCCTGGTGATCGGGGTGCTGGGCCTTCCCGGCTTCGGCCTGCTGCTTCTGCTGCAGTGGGTGCTTACATAGGGGCATCCTGCGGGGCGGACAGAATTGTCCGCCCCGCAGGCATTCTCACCGGGACGCTCCATAGGGGCCGACGACTCTGCCGGCCCTATCTCTTCGGGCTATCGCATGTCGAAAGCGCAATATCCTGTGCTAAAAATGCAATTTCTTGTTGATTTTCCGCATGCGGGCCGGGTCCATCTTACACACCCGGCGGTCGAAGGTCACCAGGCCGTTGACCTCGTCCTCCACGTCGGACAGCTGGGTATACACCGCCGCCGACAGTCCCTGGGCCTGGATCAGGGGCAAAACCTCCGTTTCATACAGCTTTTCCACCGCGTCCATCCAGGCTGCCGCATCGTCATACATGCGGTAGCCGAATTTTTTGTCCGTCGCCAGGTGACCCGGGCACTGCAGGCTGTAGCCCCCGAACTCCGTCAGGGCCAGCACCCGCCGCCCGTCGTTTTTCAGGCGCACGGGCCGATAGTATACGTGGCGGCTTTTCAGGTCGCCGCCGCCCTGGTCGTGCCAGCCGGAGGCATGGTCGATGGGCCGGGTGGGGTCCATGGCCCGCAGCCGGTCCGCGACTTCCAGGGCGCTGAACTGGCCCCAGCCCTCGTTGAAGGGCACCCACAGGCCCAGGGACACGCAGTTATACAGCAGGTCCACCGTGTCGGACATGTCCCGGAGGAACTGCTGCCGTCCAGGCTCCCCGGCCCGGCCCAGCCGGGCCGACGGCGCGTCATGCAGGTGCAGACCCAGAAAGGGCAGCACCTGCATGGTCAGGGTCCGCCATCCCTCGAAGCAGGATACCATGTCCTGCCAAACGATCATCCCCAGCCGGTCGCAGTGATAGTACCACCGCAGGGGCTCGATCTTGATGTGCTTACGCAGCATGGAAAAGCCCATATCCCGGGCGGTCTGAATATCCCATACCATGGCCTCGTCGGCAGGCGGGGTGTACAGCCCGTCGGACCAGTAGCCCTGGTCCAGCAGCCCCGACTGGAAGCAGGGCCGGTGGTTCAGGGCCAGCACCCGGCGGCCCCGGTGTTCCATAACGGAGAACTGCCGCATGCCGAAATAGCTCTCTACCCGGTCGCCGGAGGGCAGAGTCACCTCCAGGTCGTACAGATACGGATCCTCCGGGCTCCAGGGGCGGAAGTGCTCCGCCGGAATGGGGCACACGCCCTCTCCCCGCTCATCGGCCCAGCTGCGGGCAACGACCCGCCCGCCGCACAGCACCGTGACCCGGGCTCCTGCCGGGTCCTCCGCCCGGACGGCGTACCGCAGGCATTTCCCGTCAAAGTCCGGGGTCAGGCACAGGGAACGGACGTAGTTGTCCGCTGTACTCTCCAGCCACACCGTCTGCCAGATGCCGGATTGGGCGGTGTACCAGATGCCGCCCCGGTCCGTGCGCTGCTTGCCGAAGGCGTGGACACCGCCCTCCGGGTCGTCGGTGACGGCCACAGTCAGCCGGTTTTCCCCAGGGACCAGGGCGCCGGTAATGTCCAGGGTGAAGGGCAGATAGCCCCCCTCATGGCCGCCCACAGGCCGGTCGTTCACCAGCACCCGGCAGCACTGGTCCACCGCACCGAAGTGCAGCAGCACCCGGTCCCGGCGGAAGCCCTCCGGCAGGGTGAACGTCCGCTCATACCACAGCGTTTCCCCGCTTTGCAGCCGGAAATCGCAGCCGGACAGCAGACTCTCCGGCGAAAAGGGCACCAATATTTTTCCGCTGCGGCGGCGGGAGTATTCGTCCCCGTCCTCCACGGTGTAATCCCACAGGCCGTTGAGACAGAGATAACTGTCCCGCCGCAGCTGGGGCCGGGGATACTCCGGCAGAGGGCAGGTCCTGTCGAGCTGCTCTCCCCAGGGGGTATAAAGCGCCTTCATTTCGCAGCCTCCTTCCGCTTCAGCAGCGCCGCCGGGATCGCCAGCAGCACCAGGGCGGCGGCAGCCGCCAGGAAAATTTCCGCTGTGGGCACCTGCTTTACGGTGCCCAGATCCTCGTAGGTCATGCCGGTGCCCCGGATCACCGCCGCGCCGATATACGGCCCCGTGACCATGGGCAGCAGCACCTGGAATACGATGCGGATGCCCTGGAACAGGCCGGCCTTTCCGGCGGGGGTATAGTCCCGGATGAGCCCATTGCAGCAGGCAGAGATCACCATGCCGCCGCCCAGCATCACGATGCCCGCCGCCAGCACGAACCACTGGCTCCGGGCGAAGTACATCAGCACCAGCCCCGCAAAGCCCACGATCCCCGCCGGGATCAGACAGCGGAGCTTCCCCAGCCGGTCAATGGGCCGCCCGGCCAGCACCGACAGCACAGAGCTGATGATCAGCACCCCGGCCAGCAGGAACGTGTAGTCCGTGATGCCCAAAAACCGCTGGATATAAATAATGAGATACGGCATATACACCTGCTGGCTCATGCAGTACACCCCCAGCGCCGCCAGGGACAGATACAGCCGCGGGTTGTCCCGGACAACGGCGGGACGGAAGCCGTACAGAATGTTGGAGAATGTGGTCCCCTGGCCCCGGGGCAGGTCCGGCTCCCGGATGAAAAAGAAGCCCAGCACGCCGCCCAGCCCCGTGACGCCGCCTACGATCAGGAAGAACAGCCGCCAGCTTCCCGCCTGGGTCAGGCCGTCCAGAGCGCCGAACACTACCAGCATAGCCACAAGCGGCATGATGGCCAGCACCGTCTCCACCCGGCCCCGGTTTTCCGGCACAGTGACGTCGGTGACCCAGGCGTTGAAGGCTGCGTCGTTGGCGGTGGACCCGAAGAAGGTCATAACGCAGTCCAGCACCACCACCAGCACCGCCGCGCTGTGGGCGGCAGCGGCCACGGGGCTGCTTTTGATCAGGGCAAAGGCCCCGATGCTGACGCCCCACAGCAGATAGCCCGCCACGATAAAGGCCTTCCGCCGCCCCAGCCGGTCGCTGAGAGCCCCCATCACCAGGGTGGTGACGGTGGCGGTGACGGCGCTCCAGGCCACCATGGCCGCAATCATGGACGTGTCCCCGGAGATGGTGTTGTACAGGAACACATTAAAGTACATGTTCTCAATGACCCAGGCGATCTGACCCACCAGACCGAAGGTCAGCAGCGCCGCCCAGGTGCGGCCGCCCAGCTTTGCTTTCATATCACCGCTCCTCCTCGTGAAGATTCCACCCGTACAGGGGATACCGCTGGAGACTGCCGAACAGCTTCTGCTTGATATCCGGATACCGGCCCTCCAGCCCGGCGATGAGCTCCTTCACCTCCTGACGGCGGCTGTGGCCGTTGGCGGGGCAGGGATTGTGCACCACCGGCAGCCGGAGCCGCTGAGCCGCCCGACGGATGTCGTCCTCCCGGCAGTACAGCAGGGGACGGATCTGGGTAATGCCGGTGCGGTCCAGGTAGGTCACCGGCTGGAAGCAGCCGATGCGCCCCTCGAACAGCAGGTTCATCAGCAGCGTCTCGATGGCGTCGTCATAGTGATGGCCCAGGGCGATCTTCCGGATGCCCAGGTCCGTAAGGGCCGTGTTCAGGCTGCCCCGCCGCAGCTTGGCGCACAGGGAGCAGGGGTTCTTCTCCTTCCGCTCATTGAACACAATGTCGTATACCGGCACCTGGATGCGGGTATAGGGCACGTCCAGCTGCCGGCACAGGTCCGCCACGGCATCGAAGCACATACCCGGGGTGCCGGTCTCCAGGGTGATGGCGTGAACGGTGAAGGGAATGGGATAAAAGGCCCGCAGCCGGGCCAGCGCGGTCAGCGTCACCAGGCTGTCCTTGCCGCCGGATACGCCCACGGCCACCGTGTCCCCCGCGTCGATCATGCGGTAATCCTCCACGCACCGGCGCACCTGTCCCAAAAGCTTCTGCATGTGACATCCCTCCCAGGGTCGGAAAATGAAATTGCCATTTGAGAAAATAAGAGCTATTCAGAGAAAACAAGAGAAAATGCCAGATGTTTTTATCATAAATTAAAATGCTGTTGACAATCTCCCCGGGATATGCTATAAATATCCTTGCGCGTTCGGCGCGTTTCTCTCCCTCATCATAGCAAGGGAGCCTGAAAAAGTAAAGCAATACATTCTATAAATTGGAGGAAAAACACCATGTCCACTTATATGGCAAACAAGGCCACCATTGAGCGCAAGTGGTACGTCGTTGATGCCGCCGGCAAGCCCCTGGGCAAGACCGCCGTCATCGTGGCCGACCTGCTGCGCGGCAAGGGCAAGCCCACCTACACCCCCCATGCCGACTGCGGCGATAACGTCATCGTCATCAACGCCGGCAAGGCCACTCTGTCCGGCAACAAGATGGAGCAGAAGTATTACCGCACCCACTCCGGCTGGATCGGCGGCCTGAAGGAGACCAAGTATCGCCTGCTGATGCAGGACAAGCCTGAGCTGGCCATGCGCGTGGCCGTCCGCGGTATGATGCCCCGCAACACCGTTACCAAGGATTCCCTGAAGCGCCTGCACATCTATGCCGGTGAGCAGCACATCCACGAGGCTCAGAAGCCCGAGCTGGTCAAGTAAGGAGGAAAAGAAACATGTATCAGTCCAAGAATCCCTATCTGTACGGCACCGGACGTCGTAAGTCCTCCGTGGCCCGTGTGCACCTGTTCCCCAACGGCACCGGCTCCATCACCATCAACGGCCGCGACATCGACGATTACTTCGGTCTGGAGACCCTGAAGATGGTGGTCCGTCAGCCCCTGAACGCCACCGATACCCTGGGCAAGGTGGACATCGTTGCCACCGTGGAGGGCGGCGGCGTTTCCGGCCAGGCCGGCGCTCTGCGCCATGGCATCAGCCGCGCCCTGCTGCTGGTGAACCCCGAGTTCCGTCCCATTCTGAAGAAGGCCGGCTTCCTGACCCGCGATCCTCGTATGAAGGAGCGCAAGAAGTACGGCCTCAAGGCTGCACGTCGTGCACCTCAGTTCAGCAAGCGCTGATTTCGGTCGATTTCGCAATTTCAAAGCAATCAAAATCCCGGAAAACGAGAGTTTTCCGGGATTTTCTTATATCCGCAGCATTTGTTCCGTTTTCGAAAAATCTGATAGAATTTGACAAGGTTTGACGTGATTTTTACATGTTAACGATGGGCTAAATGCCGTTTTTGACCCCGAAACTGTTAACGGATGGGTTAATTTTCGAGGGCGCTCATGCGGTCATCCGGAGCAGGTCGCCTCTGCATAAAAAATGAATGCTGTGCCCCGCCTTTTCGGAAATAATGGCTTTGGCACGGTTTGAAACGGTTTGACCAAGCCGAATGAACTTTATCGTTTTTCTCCTTTCAAACGCTATTTGCAGAATGGATGAACTCATCGCAGTTTGCTATACTGATGCCACAAGGAGGGCTGACACATGAAACGAAAATACTGCACGCTCTATCTCAGCGAGGACGAATACAGCTTAACCCTGGATGCGCTCATCCGTCTCAAGAACAAGCTCATCCGCCAAGGGCGTTATGCCGACATCGTGGACGAGGTGATTTTGCTTCTGGTGGATGCGAAGACCAAACGGGTCCGTGTCTGAAAACTACATAGGAGAGGCCACACAGTTTTTACGTTCAAAACTGTGCGGCTTTTTTCATGCCCAAACGCATTACATAGCCGTCCAATTTTCCGGGCGGCTAAATTTACAAAAAGGAGGAACCTCAAATGGCAAATTGCAAAGTGATTGCCGTTGCCAACCAAAAGGGCGGCGTCGGCAAGAGCACCAGCGTCTATTGCATCGGTGCGGGGCTGGCTATGGATGGCAGGAAGGTCCTGCTGGTGGATGTGGACCCGCAGGGAGATCTCACAAAGATGCTGGGCCAGCGCAGGCCCCACGACCTACCCCACACCCTATCCGAGCAGATGAACGCCGTCGTGCAAAACCAGAGCGGGTCGGAGCATCCGGAAATTCTGCACCACCCGGAGGGCTTTGACTTCGTTCCCGCCAACCGTAGATTGTCGGCGGTAGAGGTGGGGCTGGTCAATGTTATGAGTCGGGAAACCGTGCTCAAGCGCTATCTGGAGGGCATCAAGGGAAGTTACGACTATGTGCTGCTGGACTGCCGCCCGTCGCTGGGGATGCTGGTCATCAACGCCCTGTCGGCTTCGGACTATGTGCTCATCCCCGTGCAGGCGGACTATCTGGCCGCCGAGGACATGACCGAGCTTGTGGGCACGGTGCAGAGCATCCGCCAGCAGATCAACCCCAAGCTGAAAATCGGCGGCGTATTCCTGACGATGGCCAATGACACGAACTTCCGCAGAGATATTGTGACCGGTGTCAAGGAGAATTTCGGCAAATACCTGCCCGTTCTGGAAGCCGTCATCCCGTCCACCGTGCGTCTGGCAGAGATCAGCACGGCAGACAAGAGCATTTTCCGGCATGAGCCGAACGGACGTGCCGCCAGAGCCTACGGCACGCTGGTGAAGGAGGTGGAAGGCATTGGCGAAAAGCAACGCATCCGGCCTGCTGACATCACTCGATAGCCTGTTCACCACGCAGGAGCAGCGGGACGCAGCCAAGCGGGATGTGGTGCTGGACCTTACGCTGGACCAGATCGGTGACTTCCCAAACCATCCCTTCAAGGTGCGGCAGGATGAAGCCATGATGGAGATGATGGAGAGCGTGCAGCTGCACGGCGTTCTGGTGCCGGGGCTGGTGCGGCAGCTGGCGGACGGCAGCTATCAGATGGTGTCGGGACACCGGCGCAAGCTGGCCAGCAGGCTGGCGGGGCTGGATACTCTCCCCTGCATCGTGCGGGACCTGACGGATGATGAAGCGATCATCGTCATGGTGGACAGCAACCTCCAGCGGGAAAAGGTCCTGCCGTCAGAAAAGGCGTTTGCGTATAGAATGAAGCTGGAAGCCATGCGGAGACAAGGGAAACGGACAGACTTAACTTCTACACCAGTGGTGGAGAAGTTAAAGGGAAAAGATGCCTTGTCGTCTGCGATCATCGGTAAAGCAGCAGGTGATAGTTATGAGCAAGTTCGTCGCTACATCCGTCTCACCTACCTGCTCCCGGAGATTCTGGCAATGGTGGATGACAGCAAAATTGCCTTCCGGCCCGCCGTAGAGCTATCCTACCTTGCCGAAAAGGAACAGCGCATCCTCTATGATGCAATGGGTCACGCAGACTGCACCCCATCGCTGGCGCAGGCCATCAAGATGAAGTCCTTCAGCCGGGAGGGCAAGCTGTCAGAGGCGGTGATCCGCTCCATCATGGCGGAGGAAAAGCCCAATCAGAAGGAACAATTTCGGATACCCAAAGAGCGTATCAGCAAGTATTTCAAGCCGGGGACGCCCGCACGGACTATGGAGGATACGATCATCAAGGCACTGGACTATTACAGAAAGCGGCAAAGAGAGATCGAACGCTGAATCTTCCGCCCAGGGGAAAGTCTGCCCATTGGACGGGCCGTGTGCCGGAGCCGGTTTTGCCGCTCCCCCCTCTCCACACCTCACCCCCTTCCTACCGGCTGTACCGGCTGAAAAAAGAACATCTCACAAGTCAACACCGTACAGAAAGCAGCATCCTTTTTCGGATGGTGCTTTTTATTTTTACTCTCAGGAGGTCAAACAAATGAAAAAACTCTATCGCAGAAGCATTTCCGGGCTGTTGGCCCTGCTGATCTGCTTCACCGCCATTCTCGGCAGTGGCGTGACAGCTTTTGCCGCTGCACCCACCGGAGAAATAGCGGATTCGTACTCGGTGGCGTTCCCCAGAGACGGGGACGCTGATCTGGATTACAGCGGCACATGGGGCCACGACGAGCTGCACTACATGAACGGCTGGACATCCGGCGAGGCAACATGGATGACCACGCTGCACACCATCGGCTCCTTCGACGGTCCGGCCTGCTACTGCATCGAACCGGGCGTTCCCCGCAACCTGTACCGTTCCTACGAAAGCTATGGGGAGGACTATTGGGATTCTTTCCCTGCCGAGTATAACCGCACCATTGATGGCCAAACCATGAAAACGCTCCTCGGCCGCATCATGCAGTACGGCTATCAGGGAAATCTCTCCCTCGACTGGCGCTCTCAGAATGATGCCGACGCCGACAAGCTGGCCCACATGATGGCCACGCAGGTGCTGGTGTGGGAAACGGTGGTCGGGGAGCGGGATGCGGACTTCAATCACGTTGACCCCGGCAGCGCCGATGCCGTGAAGTCCGTCTACCGCACCTCCCATCCGCTCTATAGTCGGTTCTCTGCCTACTACGCCAGCATCGAGGCCAGCGTGAAAAAGCACACCGTCGTCCCCAGCTTCATGGACCGCAGTGAGGAAGCTGCACAGACGGTTGAACTGAGTTGGGACGGCGGCCGCTACACAGCTACCCTGACGGACACCAACGGCGTTCTGGGCGAATATGCTTTCTCTTCGGCCCAGTCGGATATGACCTTTGCAGTCGATGGGAACGACCTGACTATCTCTGCCGAGACGGCTCCCGCAGATGGTGTGACCATTACTGCCGTCAGAAACAACACCCGGCAGGGCGTGGTGGTCTGGAGCGACGGCCACTATGGCCCCGACGGCACCATGCAGGATGTCGTCACCTTCCGGGATACCGTCAGCGACCCCATGTACGCCTACCTGCACCTGAAGGTCGGCTATGGCAGCGTTAAGATCGTCAAAACCAGTGAGGACGGCGAGGTATCCGGCATCTCCTTCACCGTTTCCGGCAACGGTACGGAGCAGACCGTGATGACCAATGCAGACGGCGAAATGCAGCTCGATGATCTCCGCCCCGGCGCTTACACCGTGACGGAGCAGAGCAGTGACCGGTATGAACCCCAAGAGGTGCGTCAAGTGACTGTGATCTCCGGTCAGGTCGCCACCGTGACCTTCCATAATACGCTGAAGCGGGGCAGTCTGGAGGTGGTCAAAACCTCCGAGGATGGTCTGAACGAGGGCGTGAAGTTCCATCTGACCGGCACCTCCCTTGCAGGGCTTCCGGTGGACGAATACGCCGTGACCGGCAGCAACGGAAAAGCGGTGTTCACCGACGTGCTCATTGGCACGGATTATATCCTCTCCGAGATGGATACGGACATCCGCTATGTTGTCCCGGAGGACCAGACGACGGCGGTGGAGTGGAACATGGTCACGCAGGCGGAGGTCCACAATGTCCTGAAAAAGTGGAGCGCCACCGTCACCAAGCGGGATGCCGAAACAGGTCTGCCGCAGGGAGACGCTACGCTTTCCGGTGCCGTCTACGGCGTTTTCAAAGGCGAGGAACTGGTGGACACCTACATCACCGACGAAAGCGGCCAGTTTACCACCACGGATTATGTCTGCGGAGACGATTGGACCATCCGGGAACTCTCCCCCAGCGAGGGTTATCTGCTGGACAATACCGTGTACCCGGTCGGCGCAGAGCCGCAGCGCTATACGGCAGAATATAATCCCATTGCGCTGGATGTGACCGAACAGGTCATCCGGGGCGGCGTGAACCTCACAAAGGTGGACAAGGACTACCCCGAAAACAAACTGGAAGGTGCCGTATTTGAGGTCTACCGCGACAGCAACGGCAACAAGGAGTTTGACGCCGAGGATGAGCTGCTTGGCACGATGGATGAACTGGGCGGCGGTGAGTACACCCTGACCGGCCTCTGCTACGGCGGCTATTTTGCAAAGGAAACCAAGGCCCCGGAGGGCTTTTATCTGGACGAGAACGCCTACTATTTTGCCATCACCACGGACGGCGAAACCGTGACCGTGGAAAATGAAGCCGGAAAGGGCTTTGTCAATGCGGCGCAGGTGGGGTCGCTCCGGATCGTCAAGACCTCCTCGGATGGGAAGCTGGCGGGCTTTTCCTTCCGTGTTACCGGGGCCAACGGCTATGACCAGGTGCTCCAGACCGATGCAGAGGGTGTCATTTTCATCGAGGGTCTGCGCATCGGGGATTACACCGTGTCCGAGGTGCGGGACGGCAGTTCGGACGGGTATCTCCTCCCGGCTGACAAGATGGCATCCGTTTACGAGGGAGCCGTAACGGAGGTGGAGATGCACAACGAAAAGAAGCCCACGCCGGAGGTGCCGCAGACCGGAGATAGCAGCCATGCGGCGCTGTGGATGGGCCTGCTGGGCCTTTCCTGCATCGGCGCTGTGACTGTACTGCTGATGCGCAAGCGCAAAAAATAAGCGTCAAGGGGGCGGTCGGATTGGCCGCCCCCCTTGGACTGAAAAGCACTTTTTAATGCGAACCGATAACAGCAGACGGGTATTCATTAACATGCTGTCGGAATGCTGCTTATTTGAATGTTTCACTACCACATGACAAGTTTCATTTTGCGCCGAAACAATAGAGGAAAAGTTGAAACAAAAGGTAGTGCTGGAAACGCTGCCCCCCATGCTGGACATTCAGTGTGGGGGCAGTTTCATGGAGTGGAACAAATCGTCGCAGTGTCGGTCTTGTGTTTGCACTCCTGCATTTTCAAAAAACGAATCCCAAGGGGGCGGCCGCATTGGCCGCCCCCTTTTTACATACCGAAGCGAAAGGAGACGGAATGGGTATGAGCAATCAAACGGAAGAAAAGGAACTGTTCCATGCGGTATCCCTGTCCGGCGGCAAAGACAGCACCGCTATGCTGCTGCTCATGATTGAGCGAGGACTGCCGATTGATGCGGTCCTGACAGCAGATACGGGCATGGAATTCCCGGAAATGTATGAGCATTTACAAAAGCTGGACGACTATCTGTTTGCAGAGCGAGGGTTGCATCTGACGTGGCTGCACCATCCAAAGGGCTTTGAGTGGCTAATGTTTGAGGAAAAGAAGCAGCGACCGGCCAGCATTGAAAACCGGCAGCGGCTGGGTGTTTCTCTATACGGAAACGGCTGGCCCGGTCCCCGTGTGCGCTGGTGTACGGGGCAACTGAAAACACATCTCATCCACAAGGAGATCAACCGGCTGAAAGGACAATACAAGGCCGTGAGTTATGTGGGGATCGCCGCAGATGAGCCGAAGCGGATCAAAAATGAGCGCTATCCGCTGATGGATTGGGGAATCACGGAGAAAGAAGCCCTGCGAATCTGCTATGACCGTGGCTACGATTTTGGCGGACTGTATCAGATCTACCGCCGCTGTTCCTGCTGGTGCTGCCCGTTGCAGGGCATCGGTGAACTGCGAAAACTCCGGCAGCATCACCCGGAGTTATGGGAGCGGCTGCGGGAAATGGACAAACGGGCGTTGGCGCAGTTCGGTCCCGGCCCGCTGGGGCAATTCAAGAAGGATTGGAGCGTGGAGCGGTTGGAACAGCGATTTGCGGCAGAAACGCAGCAGCTTTCTATTTCATCCTTGCAGAAGGAGCGTGAACGATGATGTATCGAGAACCGAGTGATTCCCCTTGGGGCCTTGTTGTGCGCTGCGACACCCTTTTTCCCGGTGTGTATAGCGTGTCCACGGCAGGCCACGGAGGGATCATGGTCCAAATCGACGCAACTCGGCAGTTGCTGTCCCCGGAGGCCCAGGCAGTCGGCTTTCAGGCAGGCGGATATCTGAATTTTGAGGAGGACTGCGATGCGCCGGTGGTCCTGCGGGAACTGATGGACAGCGGCATCATCGCACCCCGGACGGATAACTACTTCCGCCCCGGCGAATATGAAGCCTGCATTGACCGGAGCCTGCAGCACTGGAACCCGGCCTATTGGCAAGCACGGCAGGAACGGCTCTCTGTACGGGAGGCAAAAGCGGCAAAGGAGCGTGAACGGTAATGGACTATGTAATCAAGATCATGGCCCCGGCGGAGCGCAATTACTGTTATACCGACAGCCAGCAGCTCGACAAACAGACCGGCTGCATCGGCCATCTGCGGGGCGATATGGACAAAAGCGGCAACGGCTTTTTCACCTCATGGTGGGATCATTGCCCGGAGCTGAAAACACAGGTGTTCAAGGACGAATTTGACGATTTTATCAATGCCCTGCGTTTTGATGATCGCTATGGCGGCATTTTCAAAAACCGCAGCAGCCTTTCCAGATACTGTTATGAACATAAAGAAAGTGTGTTTGCCGAGGATTTCATTCCGCAGTATGGATTCCGGGTGGATACACCGGAGCACGCTTATCTCCTGCGGCTGAACCCTATGCAGGGGGATTATAACCTGTATGTCTACTGCTATCGCCGGGAAGCACTGGACCGGCATTTGAAAAACGCCGAGCGTGGCATCTGCTTTGTGGACCCGCAGGGAAAGACACTGTTCCGCATCCCGGATGGGGACAGCATCCGTGTGCTCAGGCCGGATGGCACGCAGCATGACCACATCTGCCGGTATATCGACGACCACCGGGCCGAAATCGGCAGCGGGCATCTGTATGGCATGGTGCAGTTTGCCCAGCAGATGGAGCAAACGGGCAGCACCTTCGTGCCGCTTCGCTCGTCACTCCCGAAGCAGTGCTACTCACTCCTGCTGGACACCGGAAATGTGGTGATCCTGAAACGGGGCGAAACCGGCTATTACAAGACGGACATTCCCCACACCTCAAAGGAGGAAGCCCGTGCCATCGTGGAGGAATATAACCGCAAGCTGGGCGTGACCCGTGCGCAGGAGGAGGCCATGAAGGGCGGCTCCATGTTCGGTTTTGATAAGCCCATTGCCAACCCCGCCAACTACGATGCACAGGGACAACCGTTGAAGCGCAGGGAGAAAGATCGAGGTGACGCAAGATGAACGAACAGAAGCACATTATCTGGAGCAGCGATGTGGACTACGAGGACTGGCGGGCGGATCTGGAGGAGCAGTACCCCGACCTCTCCGAGCAGGAACGGATGGAGTTGATGGTCGAGCAGAACAACGACTATCTCGATGACGAGCGGTGTAATCTGAACATTCAGCTTTCCCGCCCCATTCTGCTGATCGCAGACATCGGCCGCTGGGACGGGCGCTATCCCGGCTATGCCGAGATCAAAAGCGGCAACATCCGGGACTGCCTGTACTCCGAGATGGATGATTCCACATGGTATGTGGACCGGCTGGGCGACCTGCGCTGCGATGCCGTACATCACGACGGCACAAACCACTATCTCTACCGGGCTTATAAAGAGAATGTTAGCGAAACGCAGATCGACCGGCTGAAAGAAAAGCTATACAGCGGCACTGCCACCCGCGGCGACGTGACCCGTGTGACCAAGCGCTTGGGCGACGAGATCGGGCGGGTCTACGGCTGGCGGTTTCCGTCCAGCCGGGAAGCGGTGCGGGAACGATAAGAGGAGGAGAGCGCTATGACCGTTGACGCAAGAGAAGAACGCTTTGAATTGGTGGAGGTGTTGGGCCACCCCATGCTCTTTACCTGCCTTCGGGTAGACCGCAGCACGGTGCCCAATGGGCTGTACCTCTATGAGGTGCGGAACGATGATGACCAGTGCGGACTTCCCGTGGAGATCGGCCGCTGGGTCATGGTCAACCATTGGGGCACGCTGCTGTCCACCGTACCCATTGCGTTGGAACCGAGTCCCCATATCAACAACGCCTACCGGAGCATCGACCCGGAGAAGGATTGGAACTACACCGGAGAGCCGTGGACGGTACGGGAATATATGGACAACTACCTGCCGAAAAAGGAGCGGGAGAAGCCGAGAGAACGATAGGAGGGCCTATGGCACGCAGATTTCAGGAGATCACCGAGGTTTACCGGCAGGAACTGGCCGCACTGGCCCGTGGGGACAGGTGGACGGCGTTCCTGCGCTCCGCATGCCGGAACTACAAGCTGCACTTCGAGGAGCAGGTGTTGGTACACGCCCAGCGCCCGAACGCCACGGCCGTTCTGGAAATGGAGCACTGGAACCGCAGATTTGACCGCTGGGTCGATTTGGGTTCCACAGGCATCGCCGTGTTTGACCGGGATACCCCTGGCCGGGCACGGCTGAAATACTATTTTGACATTTCCGACACTCACGAGGGCCGCTTTCACCGCCCTGTACCCCTGTGGCAGGTGTCCGCCGAACAGGAACCGGAGATCGTGGAGGCGCTGGAGCATCGGTTCGGTGCTTTGGCCCGGAAGGAGGCACTGGGGGATGCCATCGTATCCGCTATGGGAAATGCCGTCACGGATAACATGGCGGATTATCTCGCAGACCTGCAGCAGAGCCGGGACGGCAGCTTTCTGGAGGAACTGGACGAGCTGAATGTGAAGGTGCTCTACCGCCGTCTGCTGGAAAACAGCACGGCCTATATGCTGCTATGCCGCTGCGGTCTGGAACCGGATGCGTATTTTGAACCGGAGGATTTCTCCGAGGTGTTCAACTTCAACACGCCGGAGACCATGAACGCCTTGGGCGTGGCCACACGGGATATTGCCGAAAGCGGTCTGCGGGCCATTGCCCGGACGGTCCAAAGCCGCCAAAAGCAAATTCGCACAGTTGCGCCGCCTGCAGAAACTGCGTATCCTATACACGAGCAAACAAACCTACAGGCTGAAAGGAGCGAAAAACATGGACATGACCTACACGATGAAGGACGGTTACCGGCTGCCGGATCTGCTGCCGCCGCAGGAGCCGGAGACAACCCTTGGGAAATACGGCCTGCTGCGCAGGAAGTATCTGAAAGCGCACCGGAAGGTGCTGTTCACGAATCTGCTGACATCGGGCAAGCTGAACGAGCATCTGGCGGAGATCGACCGGACGGCAAAGGAGCGCATGGAACAGTTGGTGACGGAGATGGCCCGGACCGAGGGTGTGACAGAGGAACTGAAAGCCGCCGACCCGATGAAATGGTTGGGGCTGATGAACAGCCTGAGAAACGCCGCCGAGGAGACGGTGCTGGCGGAGCTGATCTACAACTGAACACCGAACCCGAAGAAGCGGACAGTGCGGAGGAAACATCCCCTGAACTGCCCGCTTTTTTGGATGAGAAGAAAATTTTCGCCATCATCGAAAACCGCAATGATGACCTGATCTACAAGAAGGCGCAGATCGAGTTGTTTTTCGACACCCACCCGGATGAAGATGATCGTGCGAAGTATATTCGCTCTGCTTATCAGAATCGCTGGACAGAGATCATCGCAGACGGCGTGCGGCTTGGCTATCATCCGCAGGAGGACGGTCTGCTCATGTGGGAAGGGTCCTTCCCGTCCCGCACCAGCGAGAGCGTATTTTCGTGGAAGCTGGTGGCAGGCTTCACGGCGCAGCTTATTGACAAGCGGGAATATTTCATCAATACCAGCATCAAGCCGTTTGTTCCGAAGGACCCGCAGCAGCTCACCTTCTTTGACCTGCCTGCCCAGCCTGCGGATGCCCCGCTGTTCTCCCATCCGAAGCTGCCCCAGCAGATCATTGACGAAGCCCTGTGCGTTGGGGCCAATGACGAGCACAGTCGGCTCATCATCTGCGCCTACTTTATGAAGGATAAGCCAGACAACGCCGTATTTCTGCAAAGGCATTACGGCGAAAACGGCGCAGGTTTCTATTTTGACGGGGAAAAGATTTCGCTCTGGTATGACACCGAGGGGATGCGTATTGCCCGTGGCACAACGACGCAGCGCAGCAGCGCTACACTGCTTTCATGGGAGGAAGCAGCGAAGCGCATCCGGGAGCTGCTGGATTTGGGGCGGTATATGCCGCAGAGCGAACTGGATGAAGTCGAGCATTACGAGCGGATGCAGCTGGCGGACAGCATCGCCTATACCAGCCGGGACATAACGAAGGAAGCACGGGAAGCGGGCTTTCTGCCGCTGGCCATGCTGGCCCATTCCGTCAAGGGCGGCTATCCGGAAGTGCAGAAGCAGATCTATGGCCTTCTCTGCGAGGCGGATACCCTGCAAAAATGCGTGGATGAGTGGGGAGCGTTCAACGATGCGCTGGACGCCGGGCAAGACCTGCTGCGTTTCCGGAGCCACCGTCCGAAAGAGATATTGCAGCGGCTCCGTGACCTTCAGCGAGAGCCGCTGCATTTTACCGTTGCCGACGGGTTTACTCCCGACCGGAAGTTTTTTATTTCCGCCGACGAGATCGACAAGGTGCTGCGTGAGGGCAGTGGAAGCACCGACTACCGTCTCGGCGTGTACGCTTTTTACGCCACCCACAAGGATAAGGCCGAGCGGGAAAAATACCTCAAGGATTATCACGGCGAGTACAGCGGTCACTGCGGCGGAAATGACAATATTACCCGCATCCGTGGCAAGGGCATCGAGTTCAGTCACGGCAGTATCACGGCCCCCTATGCCAAGGTCACGCTGAAATGGCCGGAGGCGGCCAAACGCATCGGAGAACTGATCTCCCGGAACAAATTCCTCTCCGATGCCGACCGGGCGGCCATGCCGAAATATGAGCGGGAACAGCTGGCCCGGAAGATCGTAAATTTCTTCATGGATACGCCGGAGGATGTGGTGCGGCCGTTTTCCCAAAACGCCATTACAGACTATTGGGAGTGCGTCAAAACTGTGGCCGCACAGCTTTTGGACGCTGACCGGGTGCAGGAAATTTATCAGAATATGCTCCCTGCCTGGGAATCCACCAAGGCAGACGACCGGCACTATAACCTGCGGAAGCAAGGGCTGGAAGCCATGCGGGCCTATCTGGACGGCACCTATTCCGTATTTGGCCTTGAAAAACCGCTGCAAATGCCAATGGCACAAGCAAGCCCGGTTTGGCAGCAATATACCGCATTGAGCGCACAATATCCGAATGCGCTGGTACTGGTACAGGTTGGAGATTTCTACGAGGCGTTTGAAAAGGATGCCCAGGCACTGCATGACCAATTCGGATATGCCACAACGAAACGTCGAGTCAGCGGCGGAAGCGGCTCCTATCTGATGGCCGGATTCCCTATCTCTTCGCTGGAATCTGTGCAGGGCAAGTTGGAATCGCTCGGTATTTCTGTCGTTGTCTCCGGCGAAAGTGGGACGGATTATTTTCCTGCCGAACTGCCGTCAGAGGAACCAGAAATGGGGCAGGAACCACTCACAGCAGAAACACCGACTTCGGAGGCAGCCCCGGAAGCACCAGCCGAAGAAGAAACGATTCTCCCAGCACCGAAGCCCATACAGGAGCGTGTGCGCTTTGCCCCGCTCCACCCGGAGATACCAGCCCAGCAGCGGCATGACTTCCGCATCACAGATTGGGCGCTGGGCGTGGGCAGCAAGGCGGAAAAGTATGCGGCCAATGTGGCCGCCATCCGCACCCTGCAAAGGGTCGAGCAGGAAAACCGGCTGGCAGCGCCGGAGGAACAGGAAACCCTTTCCCGCTATGTGGGCTGGGGCGGCCTTGCCGACTGCTTCGATGAAAAGCACAGCCGGTATGCCGAACTGAAAGCGCTGCTCACCGAGGAAGAATATGCCGCCGCCCGTGCCAGCAGCCTGACCGCTTTTTATACCCCGCCCGTTCTCATCAACGCCATCTACAAGGCGCTGGCGCAGATGGGCTTGGAAAGCGGCAATCTGTTGGAGCCGGCCTGCGGCGTCGGCAACTTTATGGGAATGCTGCCGGACAGCATGAGGGATTGCAAGGTCTACGGCGTGGAACTCGACAGTATTTCCGGCCGCATCGCTCGACAACTTTATCAGAACAGTCGTATTTCCGTTGCCGGCTATGAAAAGGCGGAGATACCGGACAGCTTCTTTGACGCAGCGGTGGGCAACGTGCCTTTTGGAAATATCAAGGTCGTTGATCGGCGCTACGACAAGCATCACTGGCTCATCCATGATTATTTTCTCGGAAAAACACTGGACAAGATACGTCCGGGCGGCGTGATTGCCTTCATCACCTCAAAAGGTACGATGGACAAGGAAAGCCCCGCCGTGCGGAAATATCTGGCCCAGCGGGCTGACCTCATCGGGGCGGTCCGCCTGCCGAATACGGCCTTCAAGGCCAGCGCCGGGACGGATGTGACCAGCGACATTCTCTTTCTCCAGAAGCGTGACCGCATCGTGGATATAGAGCCAGATTGGGTGCATTTGGACACGGATGAAAACGGCATCCGCATGAACAGCTATTTCGTCCGGCACCCGGAAATGGTGCTGGGCGAGATGGTCATGGAGAGCACCCAATACGGCATGGACAGCGTGTGCAGGCCCCGTGAAGGGGATGACCTTGCCGCCCTGCTGAATAAGGCCGTATCCGAACTGCACGCCCGGCTCCCCGCCTATGAGCAGGATGGGCCAGAGGAGGAAGATCTGTCCATCCCCGCCGACCCCGATGTACGGAATTACAGCTTTACCTCTGTGGACGGCAAGCTGTATTTCCGTATCGACAGCCGCATGGAGCCGGTCAATTTGCCGCTCACCACCGAGAACCGGGTGCGGGGTATGATGGCGCTGCGGGACTGCGCCCGCCAACTCATCGCCTATCAGATGGAAAACCACCCGGACGAGATCATTTGGCGGGAGCAGGAAAAACTTGGCAGTCTGTATGACGCCTATGTGAAAAAATATGGGCGGCTCTGCACCCGTGGCAACCATCTGGCCTTTTCGGACGACGGCAGCTATCCCCTGCTGTGCTCGCTGGAGGTGCTGGATAACGAGGGCAATTTTGCACGCAAGGCGGATATGTTCACCAAACGGACCATCCGGCCCAACACGCCGGTGGCGCAGGTGGACACGGCTTCGGAGGCGCTGGCGGTATCGCTTTCTGAAAAAGCGCAGGTCGATCTCGCCTTTATGTCGGAACGCTCCGGAAAAAGCGAGGAGGAACTGGTGCAGGAGCTGTCCGGGGTCATCTACCAGAATATCCGCTGCGGTCTTACGCCGGAGGAGATCAGTCCGGCGCAGCTTGATCTGGCGGCATACCCCTATGTCACCGCTGAGGAATTTCTGTCCGGCAATGTGCGGAAAAAGCTGCAAATGGTGAAGGCCCTGCAAGCAGCGTTACCGGCTGAAAAGAAGCAGGAACTGGTCGGGTATGCCGCCGCATTGGAGGCCGTGCAGCCGCCAGACCTGACCGCTGCGGAGATCGGCGTGCGGATCGGTGCATCGTGGGTGCCCGCCGAGATTTATCAGCAGTTTATGTTCGAGCTGTTCGGCACCAGCGTATATGCCCGGCAGAAAATGCGGGTCGTTCGCTCCGAATACAGCGGCGAATGGAACATCAGCAACAAGAGCATGGACGGCGGCAACATCAAAGCCGTCACCACCTACGGCACCAAACGCATTACGGCATATCACATTCTGGAGCAGACGCTGAATCAGCGGGTAGTCAAGGTGTTCGACACCGTTGTGGAGGACGGCAAGGAGCGGCCGGTACTGAATGTGAAGGAAACCGCCATTGCGCAGGACCGGCAGGAACTGATCAAGTCCAAATTTGCCGATTGGCTTTGGCAGGACATTGACCGGCGGGAGCGGTTGTGCCGTATTTATAACGACACCTTCAACTCCATCCGCCCACGGGAGTACGACGGCAGCCATCTCCGCTTTGTGGGGATGAACCCGGAGATCACCCTGCGGAAGCATCAGGTGAACGCCATCGCCCATGTGATCTACGGCGGCAACACGCTGCTGGCCCACGAAGTAGGGGCAGGGAAAACTTACGAAATTGTTGCCGCCGCTATGGAGATGAAGCGGTTAGGGCTATGCACCAAGTCGCTGGTCGTGGTGCCAAACCATATCACGGAGCAGTGGGCAGCAGAATGGCTCCAGCTTTACCCGGCTGCCAACATTCTGGTGGCCACCGAGCGGGACTTTGAAAAGCACAACCGCCGCAGGCTATGCGCCCGCATCGCCACCGGCGATTATGACGCTGTTATCATCGGCCACAGTCAGCTGATGAAGATCCCCCTGTCCCGTGAGCGGCAGCGGGAGATTCTGCAGCGGCAGATCAACGAGGTGCTGCTGGCCATCAGCGACGCCAAGCGGCAGAGGGCGGAGAACTTCACCATCAAGCAGATGGAGCGCACCCGCAAGTCGCTGGAGACACGGTTGGAAAAGCTCAACGACCAGAGCACCAAAGACGACACGGTGACTTTTGAAGAATTAGGCATCGACCGACTGTTCATCGACGAGAGCCACAATTTCAAGAACCTGTTCCTGATGACGAAAATGCGGAACGTCGGCGGCATCGCACAGACGGAGGCGCAGAAATCCTCGGACCTCTTTGCCAAGTGCCAGTATCTGGACGAGCTGACCAACAGCCACGGCGTTATCTTCGCCACCGGCACCCCCATTTCCAACAGCATGGTGGAGTTATATACGATCCAGCGGTACTTGCAGTATGGGACGCTGCAGGAGATGGGCCTTGTCCACTTCGACGATTGGGCCAGCGACTTTGGAGAGACGGTGACAGCCATCGAACTGGCCCCCGAAGGCAGCGGCTACCGCCCGAAAACCCGCTTTGCAAAATTTTTCAATCTGCCGGAACTGATGGCGACCTTCAAAATGGTGGCCGATGTGCAGACGGCGGATATGCTGAACCTGCCGGTCCCGAAAGCCAATTTTCACACCGAGGTCATCCAGCCGAACGAATTGCAGCGGGCGGTGGTAGCGGAACTGGCGGAACGAGCCGAGCGTGTCCGTGCCCGTGCGGTCGATCCCAGCACGGACAATATGCTCCGCATCACCAACGATGGACGGAAGCTGGCGCTGGATATGCGCCTTATCAACCCGCTGGCCGCCGATGACCCCAACGGCAAGGTCGCAACCTGCGCCCGCAATGTCGCCCGTATCTGGGCGCAGACCAAAGATCAGCGCAGCACCCAGCTGGTTTTCTGCGACCTGTCTACGCCTAACAAGAATACGCCGATTGAAATGCAGAAAAATGCAGAAGGGGTCTATGAAATGATACCGGATCAGTTTACGGATGTGTATAACGACCTGAAAAAGAAGCTCGTGGCAGAGGGTATTCCGGAGGAGGAAATTGCCTTTATCCATGATGCCAAAACCGAGCAAAAGAAAAAGGAGCTGTTTGCCAAAGTGCGTGGAGGCGAGGTGCGCATCCTCATGGGCAGCACGGCCAAAATGGGCGCAGGCACCAATGTCCAGGACCGGCTTATTGCCCTGCATGATCTCGATTGTCCCTGGCGGCCCAGCGACCTCCAGCAGCGCCTTGGACGCATCGTGCGGCAGGGCAACCAAAACCCGGAGGTGGAGATCTTCCGTTATGTGACCGAGGGTACATTCGACGCCTATCTTTATCAGCTGGTGGAATCCAAGCAGCGGTTCATTGCCCAGATCATGACCTCCAAACTGCCAGCCCGTGCGGCAGAGGATGTGGACGAAACGGCGCTTTCCTATGCCGAGATCAAGGCGCTGGCCACAGGAAACCCACAAATCATTGAAAAGTGCAATCTGGATATGGAGGTCAGCAAGCTGAATATGCTCCGTGCCAGCCATCTGAGCCAGCGGTATGCGCTGGAGGAGTTGGTGCTGCGGAAGTATCCGGCAGAGATCAAGGAACTAAACGAACGCATCGCCGGATATGAGCAGGACAACGCACGGCTGGCCGAGCATCCGAAGCCCGCTGAGGGCATTGCACCGATGATCTTAAATGGCGTCACCTACGCAGAGCGTGAGGATGCCGGAAAGGCCATCATCCATGTCTGCACCCACATGAACGGAGCGGGGACTGTCCCTGTTGGCAGCTACCGTGGATTTGATATGGCGCTCAGCTATGACAGCAAAACCAACGAATTTCACATGACGCTGAAAGGAAGTCTCTCCCATACGGCTGTACTGGGGGGAGACGCAGGCGGCAATGTGACCCGCATCGACAATGCGTTGGAGAAAATCAATGAGCGTTTGGAAAACGCTCGGTCACAGCTTGCCCATGCCACCGAGCAGCTTGAAAACGCCCGCACAGAGATGACTGCCCCCTTTCCGAGGGAGGCAGAACTGGCCGAAAAAACACGGCGGCTGAATGAACTGAATGTGCTGCTGAATCTCAATGAGCCGGATCGTGTCGTCATGTCGGAGGAGCCGGACGAGGGCGGCAGCCCCCGGCCGAGAACGGCAGACCGGGAACGGTGATCTGCATCCTTCTGCTTTTACCGGTCGAGGAAGAGAACAAGGCAGCAGGCTGTTTCGGCCTGCTGCCTTGCTCTCTCCGACACTCCAAAAAGTTGCATATTTTCGCAAGTTTTCACTTTGCGGTTGTGGGCGCTGCTTTAAGATTGCTGGCTGTTCAGATACTCAACCAGCTCGCAAACCGTTGTGACCGGGTTACTATCTCGGCTGAGAATAACTACATTGTCCTTGTAAAGGCTATCCAAGCGTTCCCTGGCACGCTGCATTGCCTCTGATTGATGAGGTAACAGGTCGGCAAAAACATCCAGATTCTTTTCGTATTTTTCAAGCCGTCCTTTGCTTTGCAGTTGGTGCAGAACTTCTTCGGCCCCGTTTAAGTAGCTGTTCTGCTTTACAAAATGAAGCAGATACCAGTACTCAAAGCAAGGATTGGAATAGGCAATTTTATACCCGTGTTTCTCAGCGTAGTCGGCGGCATTTTTCAATTCGGAGTTCTTGTTATCATCGCAATCGAAAACGCACCACAGTTGGTCTCCGTCCTTTGGAAAATAATCCGATTGAGAAAGCAGCCCTTTTGCGTGCTTCACCAAATGCTCTGCAGCCTTGTGCTTGGAAGAAATCGGCACAATATCTACCAGGCAGTTGCGGGAACGGAAATGCTTGAAATATTTGATCTCCGTTTCTTTTCCCTCACAGATTATATAAATGATGGGCCTACGTTTGCGACGGCCTGCTTTATTTGGGTCGTATTCTTTCCTCATTCCTGCCATAAGCCGTCACCTCCGATAAACGGGATCGCACCGAAGCGCCCTTGCAAATACCCCTTGCGGATGTTCTCTCCCTTTCTCGGAGAGAAGGACGCCAGCGAATACAGCTCAGTTGCACAGGACCGCTCGTCCTTTTCTGCAAACCAGATCTGATCTCTGCGGAAGAAGGTAAGATCAAGCAGCATCGCATCATGCGTCGTAAACAGAAGCTGCGCTCCCTCTGTGTTGATCGTATTATCCTGAACCATCTCTATCAGCCGCTTTGTCAGGAGCGGATGCAGACTGTCCTCGATCTCGTCAACGACAAGCAGTGCGCCGTCCTCCAGCGCTTGCAGCCAGCCGCCGATACGGGAGAAGAACCGTTGCGTTCCGGAGGACTCCTGATCCATAAGAAGCTGGAAGTGTTCCACGCTGCCATCCGCACCGATGACACGGTGGGTGGTCGTAATGACCGGGGCCTTGCCGGAAATGTTCTTGATGGTCACATCAGAAATGCCGAGGTCGGCAAGCAGCAGCTCCTTCAGGATACGAGCCTTCTTCTCATTGCCGCTGACGATCTGTGCGACTGTTTCCGAAGCGGCAGGTGCTTCCTCCATCAAGAATGTCAGCTTTTCCAAGAACCACTTGTAGGCGTTTTCCGTTTGCGGCAGATTCCAGTCGTTTGAGGAAACCAGATACAGCTTATTATCCGGCGTGCGGTTGCTGAGTGTGATTTGCTCATTGATATTCTCTCGGAATTCATATACGCCGTTTTCTCTTGAGAAAATCAGCGCCTCACGCCCATTGGGCCAGTGGTACAAATACTCCGTATAGATCTTCTTAGCATCGAAAGAATAGCCGTAAGCGTAACGAATGCCATGATAGATGAATACGATCTCAAAAGATGTAGGCGTTGTGGTGCCTCCAAACGGTTCCCACGGCAATTTTTGTCCTTTGGATATTTTGGCTGCTTCTCCGACAACCATATCCTTCATCGTCATCAGTGCGTGCAGCACATTACTTTTACCGGCAGCGTTCGCTCCGTAAATAGCAATAGCAGGTAAAAGCGCCCTTTTTTCATCTGGGTGCAGCAGATAAGACTCCAGGGACTTATCCTTTGATGCTGCAAAGCTGATGACTGCACTATCTTTGATTGAGCGATGGTTTTCAATCGAAAATTGAATAAGCATAAGCGGATACCTCCATTCACAGTATAGTCTCTCCATTCTTCGCCCATATTATAGCAGTTAAAATCGCCTGCGTCAATATTTATATCTCGATTTCGCAGAAATAACGCAAATTCTGGCGATAAAATTGCTTCAAGCGGCAATAGATATAATTTAGCCGCAGGAAAATTGATAGAGAAAATATCCGATAATGGCTCGACTGCTCTGCGTCCCCCGCTTATAATATAAACGAGATTATCATAAATTAATTTATCATAATGGGGACATCTGAAAAGCATATCCAAACTACACCGTTGTGCCAAAAAGTTGCACCTTGTCGTAAAAGTCGTTTGAAAAAGTTGCAGCTTGCCGAGAAAAGTCCCTTGAAAAAGTTGACAATCCTGAGCAAAAGTCCCTTGAAAAAGTTGTCTCGATGGAGATACGCAGAAATTTATCGCCATTTCGCAATGAAGGTTTCCCCATCAATCTTCCACGAAGGATTGGTGGGTCAGAAAAATGGGGTGCAAAACGTTACATAGCCGGACGGCTTTCATTCATGTGAAAACCGTCCGGCTTATTTTTATATCAAGGAGATGATGAAACGATGGGCTATGTGACAAGAGAGATGATCGACCGGGCGAAGGAAATGGACCTACTGACCTATCTCCAGACCTATGAGCCGCAGGAGCTGATGCATTTTGGCGGCAGCACCTACTGCACCCGTGAGCACGACAGCCTGAAAATTTCCAACGGGAAGTGGTGCTGGTTTTCCCGTGGGATTGGCGGCAGGACGGCACTGGATTATCTGATCAAAGTGAAAGAGATTCCCTTTACCGAGGCGGTGGAGCGGATCGTGGGACGGGCGGCTGGGCAGCCGCCCATTTCTTGTACCCGCCAGCAGCCGGAGCAGACAAAGACACTGCTTTTGCCGCAGGTCAGCCGCTGCGCCGCCCATGCCGTCGAGTATTTGCACAGCCGAGGAATCGACTATGAACTGATTGATTTCTGCATCCGAACCGGTCGGCTCTATGAGAGCTATCCCCACCACAATGCCGTATTTGTCGGCAAGGATAAAGACGGTCAGCCCCGCTATGCCTGCCTGCGGGGAATCGGAACAGACTTCAAAGGGGAAGCGACGGGCAGCGATAAGCGATTTTCCTTTTCCATCCCCGCCGAGGAGTCGTCACAGGTGCTGTATCTGTTTGAATCGGCCATCGACCTGCTTTCCTTTGCGGCGATGGCGCAGGAGGACAGACTGCCGTGGAGGTCGCAGCACCTGTTGTCTCTGGCCGGTGTGTACCAGCCCAAGAAGAACTTGACGGAGCGGCATCTGCCGCTGGCTCTGTCTCAGTATCTTCGGGACCACCGGGAAATCCAAACCATTTACCTGTGTCTCGACAACGACCTTGCGGGCCGCAGCGCCGCCGATGCGATCCGGCAGCAGCTGGCAGGCAGGTATGTTGTGCTGGACGGCTTTCCTTGCCAGGGCAAGGATTATAATGATTGGCTCTGCCTGCGGAAGGGGCTGCCAATCACCAGAACAGTATCAAAACCAGAGAGGAGTATGGCACGATGAGCGAATATAAGGTTCTTATTACGGAGACATGGAAGCGGGCAGTTACGGTAGATGCCGAGAGCCGGGAGGAGGCGGAAGCAGCTGTGCGCTGCCAGTATAAAAATGGCGAATACGCTCTTGTATCGGCGGATTCTGATGGCGTCTCTTTTTCAGCACAGTATCCGGAGCAGCAAGTCGAATTGTCCTACGGAAAGCTGCGGGAGCTGTTTCGCAAAGCAGAGCGAGGCGGCATCCATGTGAGCGGGTATATCACCTTCCGTGCAGACAGCTTTTCTACAGCATACAGCGAGCGCTCCCGCACCTATGCGGTATCCAGCGATAACAAGGCATTTCAGCCCAACATGGGCGGTTATTCCATTTACGCCCGCTGTCTGGACGGGACGGACCCTTGCGTCCGACTGGAGCAGTATATGGCTGCGGAATACGGCGGGGAACGTGGGTGGAGCGTAGAGCGCTGCTATATGCTCCGGGAGGACTACGACCGGGTGATGACCCTTCCGGAGCATAGCAAAGAGCGGGAGCGATAAAGTAACACTCAAAATTATACCCGAAATTATAATACTTTACGGTATAACCTTAAACGAAAAAACAGAGGAGGCTTGCGGTATGGTGTGCCGGGATTCACGCTTGATTTTCCATAACGGATGTTCTTATCAGCAGGTACACCCGGACGCACGCCCGCAGGGTGTGCAGGGATGTACTATACCAGCAAGCAACGCCTTTTGGGGACAAAAGGCAGCCTGACAGGGGCATCCCCTGTACCCCCCCACCGCCAGATGCGGCAATTTTGACCTTTGGAGGAACGGTAATGACCAAGCGAGAGATAGAGATCAAGGTGCGGCTGAATGAGAAGGAGGCGGAGCACCTGAACCGTCAGGTGGAGAAATGTCGCCTGTCCCGTGAAGCCTACCTGCGGCACCTGATTGCCGGAGTGGTGCCCCGTGAGGCCCCACCGCCGGAATACTTCGCCTTCATGCGGGAGCTGCATTATGTGGGCAACCTTCTCAACCAAATCGCACAGAAGGCCCATGTGCTGAACGTCATAGATGCCAAGCGGTACGATGAAGGAAGCAAGCAATGGGAAGCCTTTATCCGGGAGGTCACAGCGGCAGTCATCCTTCCGGCAAAGCGGGAGTAGCGCTATGGCAACAACTTCCATTTGGGCCGTGAAGGGATGGCTCGGCAAAGTGGTGCTCTATATCGAGAACCCGGAAAAGACAGAAAACCCGCAGTTCTACCGGCAAAAGGATATGACAGATGCGCAGACGCAGAATCTATCGGATGTCATTGACTACGCCGCTCGCTCGGATAAAACGACGGCGGCGCTGGACAGCGAAAGTGTCCCCATACTGCGCCAGCTGGTCAGCGGCATCAACTGCCTGCCCGCAACGGCACGGGATGAGATGCTGGCGGTCAAGAAGCGCTTCGGCAAGGAGGACGGCGTCGTTGCCTATCATGGGTATCAGTCCTTTGCCCCCGGTGAGGCTACGCCGGAACTGGCCCATGAGATCGGCGTAAAGCTGGCCCGGAAGCTGTGGGGCGAGAAATATCAGGTGCTGGTTGCCACCCATTTGGATAAGGAGAACCATCTGCATAGTCATTTTGTGGTGAACACCGTATCCTTTGTGGATGGCATCCGCTACCACCGTACCGGGAAAGACTACTACGAAATGCGGACAGTCTCCGACGAACTTTGCCGGGAATACAGCCTGTCCGTGGTGGAGAAGCCCCAGCTGGGAAAGTCGAAACACTACGGGGAATGGCGGGCCGAGCAGGAGCAGCGCCCCACATGGCGTGGCCTGATCCGCAGCGAAATCGACGAGCTGATCCGGGAAAGCGTCAGCGAAAAGCAGTTTTATTACCTGCTGCGCCAGAAGGGCTATGCAGTGAAGTTCGGCAAGGACATCTCCGTGCGCCCGCCCAGAAAGGAGCGCTTTGTGCGCCTTGCCCGGAACTTCGGGGCGGCATACACCGAAGATGGGATACGGCGGCGTATTTTGTCCCAGCCCCTGCCGCAGAAACCCCATCCGGAAACTCCGAAAGAGCGGAAGAAGGTCTATTCTATGGGCAAGTGGCAGAAAACACGCAAGATAACCGGCTTTCGGGCGCTGTATCTGTATTACTGCTATAAACTCGGTGTGTTTCCAAAACGCCGCCCGCAAAGCCGGGCACGGCTCCATTTTCTTCTCCGGGAGGATCTGATAAAACTGAATAATATCTCACAGGAAGTACGGCTGCTCGCACGGCATCACATTGATACCGCCGAGCAGCTTGCTTTATATCAAAAGGAACAGGAGGTGCAGATCACGACCCTTTCCGCCCAGCGTCGGGCACTACAGAAGGCGCTGCGCACCAAGCCCGTCCGGGACAGCCCGGAACAGGCTGATGTACACAGGGCGCAGATCAGGGAGCTGTCTGAACGGCTCAAAGCGCTGCGCCGGGAGGTGCATCTGTGCGACGACATTGCAGAGCGCTCCGGCGTGATGGCGGAGAAACTGAAAGCCGTCCGGGAGGACGAGAAAAATCAACAGAAGGAGGAACAGCAACATGAACACATCCGGTGATGCCGCCGAACAGGTCGTCCGGCTCAGTCTGGAGGGCGTGGAGGTGGCGGCCAAGATCACAGGCAGTGCGGCCAAGGAGGTATCGGCGCTGCTGATCGCCGCCCTGAAAAACCGGGACAAGAACAAGGTCAAGGGGCGACAGCGCCTGACCGCCATGCTCCGCAGCGGCAAGGAATTGACCATCTTTACCGTCAAAAATCAGGACATGGCCCGTTTTGTGGCCGACGCCAAGCGTTACGGCGTGGTCTACTGTGTGCTGCGGGAGGCGAAGGACAACCCGCAGGGTA